>CANPWU010000001.1 GCA_947584805.1 uncultured Clostridia bacterium
TTACCAGTTAGAGGACAAAGAACAAAAACAAATGCACGTACAAGAAAAGGTCCTAGAAAATTAGTAAGCAAGAGTAAAAAATAAGGAGGTTTAAGTCCAAATGGCTAATAAAAATGTAACAAAAAAAACACCTAGAAGAAATAGAAAGAACATTGATAAAGGTTCTGCTCATATTCATTCTAGTTTTAATAATACAATAGTTACAGTTACAGATGTGCAAGGAAATGTTATTTCTTGGGCAAGTGCTGGAGAATTAGGCTTCAAAGGTTCAAGAAAGAGTACACCATTTGCTGCAGGTCAGGCTGCTGAAACAGCTGCAAAAGCTGCAATGGAACATGGATTAAAAACAGTAGAAGTTTTTGTTAAAGGTCCAGGTTCTGGTAGAGAAGCTGCAATTAGAGCCCTTCAAACAGCTGGTCTAGAATTAAGTAGCATCAAAGATGTTACACCAATACCACATAATGGTTGTAGACCACCAAAAAGAAGAAGAGTATAGAATAAGTTAAGAAAGAGGTGTAAAAACAAAAATGTCAAGATATAAAGAAGAACAATGTCGTATCTGTCGTAGAGAGGGACAAAAATTATTCTTAAAAGGTTCAAGATGCTACACAGATAAATGTGCAATTTCAAGAAGAAATTATGCACCAGGCGAGCATGGACAAAAGAAAGCTAAGCTTTCTGAATATGGAATTCAGTTAAGAGAAAAACAAAAAACTAAAGCTTTTTATTCTGTAAGAGAAAATCAATTTAGAAAATATTTTGAAATGGCTGAAAACCAAAAAGGTATAACAGGTGAGAACTTGCTTACAATACTAGAAAGTAGATTAGATAATGTTGTATACAGATTAGGATATGGAAGCTCAAGACCACAAGCAAGACTTCTTGTAAACCATGGATTATTTGAAGTAAATGGTAAGAAAGTTAGTATACCATCTTACTTAGTAAAACCTGGAGATATAATAAAGGTTAGAGAAAATAAAAAAGACAAGTCAATTGTTAAAGAAAATGTAGAAACAAACGCTTCAAGACCTGTCCCAGCATGGTTAGAGAAAGACGCTAAAAATTTAAGCGGTAAAGTAGTTAGACTCGCATCTAGAGAAGATGTCGACATCCCAGTTGAAGAACATTTAATAGTAGAATTATACTCTAAGTAGTAGCGAAAAGATTAGAAGCAAAAGCGAAAAAACTTCTAATCTCTGCTATCTATTAAAATTTTAGGAGGGTAAAAATGATAGAATTTGAAAAGCCAAATATTGAATGTACAGATATGGATGAACAAAATAACTATGCAAAATTTGTATGCGAACCATTAGAACGTGGATATGGAGTAACAATAGGAAATTCTTTGAGAAGAATTTTACTTTCATCACTTCCAGGATGTGCTATTACAAGTGTAAAAATAGATGGAGTAGTACATGAGTTCTCTACAGTTCCAAACGTAGTTGAAGATGTTTCAGAAATAATAGTAAATTTAAAAGGTGTTAGATTCAAATCATATGACAACGAAGAAAAGAAGGTTAGAATTGATTTCCATGGTGAAGGTGAAGTTACAGCAGGAGATATTATTACAGATGGAACAATTGAAGTATTAAACCCTGAATTACATATCGCACAAGTTGCAGAAGGCGGAAATTTTGTCGCAGAAATGACAGTAGAAAAAGGAAGAGGCTATAATACAGCAGCTAAAAATAAAAAAGAAAACCAAGATATATCTGTCTTACCAATCGACTCTATATTTACTCCAGTAAAGAAGGTAAATTATCAAGTTGAAAATACAAGAGTTGGACAGATGGTTGATTTTGATAAATTAATAATAGAAGTATGGACAGATGGAAGCTTAAAGGCATATGAAGCAATAAGCTTAGCTGCAAAAGTCATAACAGAGCACTTAATGCTATTTATAGATTTATCAGAAACTGCAAAGAATACTCAAATAATGGTAGAAAAAGAAGAATCTAAAACAGCAAGAGTACTTGAAATGTCAATAGAAGATTTAGAGCTTACAGTAAGAAGCTTTAACTGTTTAAAAAGAGCTGGAATTTCTACTGTACAAGATTTAGCAAATAAAACTGAAGCAGATATGATGAAGGTAAGAAATTTAGGTAAGAAATCATTAGAAGAAGTAACAAGTAAGTTACATTCACTTGGTTTAGATTTCGCCCAAGAAGAATAGATATAAAAAAAGAGTTTTGATTATGAAGGAGTGAGTGAAAGTGGCAAGAAATAGAAAGTTAGGTAAAAAGACTGATCAAAGATTAGCAATGCTTAAAACTCAAGCAACAGATTTAATCTTAAATGAAAAGATTACTACAACTGAAGCTAGAGCAAAAGAAGTTAAAGCTATAGTTGATAGTATAATAGCTCTTGCAATCAAGGAAAAAGATAACTTTGAAGAAGTTGAAGTAAAAGTTGTTAGAGCAAAACTTGATAGTAAAGGAAATAAAGTAACTGAAGTTGCAAAGAGTAAAAATGGTAAAGAATACTTAAAAGTTGTTAAAGAAGAAGTTACTGAAAAAAGACAAAAAGACATGCCTTCAAGATTAAATGCAAGAAGAAAAATAATGTCAAAAATTAATAAAGTAAAAGACAATGAAGGTAAAAATGTAGATTTACCAGCAAAATTATTTAATGAAATAGCACCAAAGTATAAAGATAAAAATGGTGGATATACAAGAATAGTAAAATTAGGAAAAAGAAGAGGAGACTCTGCTGAAGTTGTTTTACTAGAATTACTTTAAAATATTATAAAAAGCCCTTATTCACAAAATTAAGGGTTTTTTTATTGCTAAAATATTTTAATTTGTATTGAATTTTAATTTATTTTGTGATATAAAATATAAATATAAAAATAAATCACTAGGAGGAATAATAGATGGAAAAAGAGAAAAAATCAGTAGAAAAAAAACAAAAAGTAAAAAGATCAATAGATAAGAAAAAAGTTTTCCAATCAGTAGTAATAATTGTTATAATTGCAGCAATGCTATTATCTGTTTGTGCAACACTTATATATTATTTACTAAATTTATAAGGAAAGTAGAGGTAAAATATGGATAGTAATGTAATAAATCCAATTGCAAATAATACCTTAATGGGAGTAATTACAGCTTATGTACAGAGACTTCATGAAAATCCATTAAATTTAATAGTATTAATGATAGATATTGCAATAGTCGTATTTTTATTTACAAAGCTATTTAAAATAGTAAAGGATTCAAGAGCTTGGCAATTGCTTAAAGGAATTTGCTTTTTGATAATTGCTATGGCAATTAGTTCTTTATTAAATTTAAATATACTTAACTATATATTAACCTCTTTTGTAACATATGGAACAGTATTTGTAGTTCTATTCCAGCCAGAACTTAGGCGCTCTTTAGAGGAACTTGGAAGTAATAAATTAACAAGATTTTTTGGAATAGATAAAGATATAGAAACAAAAACAAAAGAAGAAATATATAAAATAGCTATAGCAACATTTGAATTGTCAAGCGAAAAAACAGGTGCATTAATTGTAATGGAAAGAGATATTGAGATAAAAGATATAATAGCAAGTGGTGTAGAAATGGATGCAGAAATTTCTCCACAGCTTTTAGTTAATATCTTTGTACCTAAAACACCACTTCATGATGGTGCAGTTGTAATTAGTGGAGGAAGAATAAAGGCAGCTGCTTGTATGCTACCACTTGCCGGAGATAAAGACATTGCAAGAGAGCTTGGAACAAGACATAGAGCAGCAATTGGAATTTCAAAAGAATCGGATGCGATTGCAATTGTTGTATCAGAAGAAACTGGAAAGGTATCTATTGCAAAAGATGGAACATTAATTGCTGATGTTAAAGAAGAAGCTCTTAAAAAAATACTTATTAAAAATTTAATAACTAAGAAAAAAATAGAAGCAAAAAAATTAAGAAGAAATATAGTTAAAATTCCAAAAGCAGAAGATAAATAGTTATAAAATTATTACGGCATCTTCACAATAAATTCACAAAAGTAATGTAATATATGTATATAATCTAAATGAAGATGGAGGATTTATGTAATGGAAGAAAATAACAATAATTTCAAAAGTATAAGTACAAAAACTTATACAGGGAATTTTACAAAAACGATTTTGATATCTTTTTTATCAGGTGTTATAGGTGCAAGTTTAGTTATAGGGTTATGCTTCGGAACACCTAAAATAAAAGAAAAAATACTAGGAAATTTAAATGATAAAAATGATATTAGTAGTTCTAGGTCAGATGATGATCAATTAACAAATTTAAATACTCAATTAGTTTCGTTGCAAGGTTATTCTGATACATCAACAGGAGTTGCAGCAAAGATACTTCCTTCTATAGTCGGAATTGAGATAGAATATAATGTCAATTCTTTCTTTGGAACAAGTAAATCAAAGGCAACTGGTTCAGG
The DNA here is from genome assembly GCA_947584805.1 of uncultured Clostridia bacterium. GTDB lineage: Bacteria > Bacillota > Clostridia > TANB77 > CAG-508 > JAAWPK01. The sequence goes on from CANPWU010000001.1 coordinate 4,408, forward strand.
AATAATAATATCAGAAGATGGTTATATTTTAACTAATAATCATGTTGTATCTGCTTCTTCAAGTTCATCATATTACGAAATATCAGATGCTGTATCTGTAAAAGTAACTTTATATAATGATGATACAGTATATGATGCAAAGATTATTGGTAAAGACGATGAAACAGACTTAGCAGTTATAAAAATTGATAAAACAGGCTTAACAGCTGCAGAATTTGCAGATTCAGACAGTGTAATGATAGGAGAATTTGCAATGGCTGTTGGTTGCCCTCTAGGTTTAAATACAACTGTTACAACAGGAATAGTAAGCGCAGTAAATAGAGAAATTACAACGGATGAAGGAGAAAAATATAATGTAATTCAAACAGATGCTGCAATTAATGCTGGAAATAGTGGAGGAGCATTAGTAAATAGCCAAGGAAAAGTAATAGGTGTAAATACATTAAAACTTTCCGGAGATGGAGTAGAAGGAATTGGATTTGCAATTCCAATAAATTCAACAATAGATATTACATCAGAGCTTATTGATCATAATAAAGTATTAAGACCATACATGGGAATTACATGTCAAACAGTTTCAGAAGCACAAGCTAAGCAATATAATTTAGTAGTAGGTGTATATATAGCTAATATTGAAACATTTTCAGCAGCACAAAAAGCTGAATTAAAAGTTGGAGATGTAATAACAGAAATCGATGGAAAACAAGTTAAAACAAAAGAAGAATTAACAGATATAATAAATGCACATAATATAGGAGATAAAATAAAACTTAGAATTTATAGAGATAAATCTTATCAAGAAATAGAACTTACACTTGGCGAAAAGCCTTAAAGTTATGAATAAAAAGAAGGTTCAGGGAATATTAAAACTGAGCTTTCTTTTTTTAGTTTTTTGCATAACAAACTCATCAAAAACTATTGCTTTTTGCTAAAAAATGTGCGATAATATAAATGTATAATTATGTGAAATAAAAGATGAGGCAAAACATATAGAAAGTGGTGGGAATCTTGAAATATATTGATAAGCTATTAAAAATATTAAAAACAGATAGAAATACTTTCTTTACCTATATATTTACACTATTTACAATATATATAGTGATAGATAGAGTGGTAGAGTTATTATTTTTGATATTCACAGGAATTGGAGTTTCTTATTGGGGACCTTTAATGTATACATTTGCACTTGCATGTCCAGTTTTAGCATTTTTGTTCTCAGGAAGCTCTAAATATGCAGCTTCAGGTAAATTTAAACTTACAATTGTATATATGTATGCAATTGTATTATACATTATTGCAATATCAATGGTTTCACAATGGGTAAATGCAGGATTATGGGTGGCATTTCTTTCACTTCCAAACTATGTAGAAATTGCAACTAAATATACAAGCTTAATAAAACCAGCTTTTCAAGCAATAGCATTATATATCCCATTAACAAGTTTCTTCTCAGTTTTCTGGTGGTGCTATGCAGGTGTTGCAGATACAAGATTAATAAAAGAATCTATTTGGGATTATACAGGAATAGATTTATCAAAGAAAAATTCTCAAGTTGGAGCATATAGTTTTGAGAATGTAATATCTATAGATAAAGAGACAGGAAAAACAGTTAAAGTATATGATAATAGAAGAGCTGATCCAATGCTTATTTGTGGACCTTCAGGCATGGGAAAAACGGCATTAATGTTAGAGCCAATGCTTGCTCGTGATTTAGAGAAAAAGTATTTCTTTAAAGAAGCATCAAAAGAAGTAGGTTTTACTGCTTTAAAGACAGGTCTTGCAACTCTTAATTGCCCATATACAAACGAATATATAAATGATAATTTTAATTTAAATATGCTTGAGCCAATTCCAGGAAAAGAAAAACTATATAAGGCATATTTAAGCAAATTAATATATTGTGAAAGTCCAAAAATAGTTTATAAAAATTTAGGAATAACATTTCTTACACCTGATTATGAGTCAGCAGATAGAATGTTAGAAGTTGCGAAGAACTTTAATTTAAAAGTAAATGTAGTTGATCCAACTAGAGCAGATTCAATCGGAATAAATCCATTTTCATATGGTTCAGCAGGAGAAATTGCAGCAATTATTTCTATGATTGTTGCTGGAATGTATAGTACATCTAAACCAGCAGAAGATGAAGTTTTCTTCCAAAATTCTGCATCACAAGCAATAGAAAATTTAGTAATAATACTTACAGAAATGTATCCAAGACTTAATAATGGATTATTACCAAATCTTGAAGATATGCTTGATATGTTAAATAATTTTGATTTAGTAGAAGATATGTGCAAAAAAATAGAAGAAGATCCTGAACTTGTAGAAAAATACAAATTACAACTTGGATATTTCAAAAAGCATTTCTATTCTAATGGAGCTATGAGAAATGAAACAGAAAAATATATCCATACGGCTGTTACTCAAATAGATGGACTTCTTAGAATACCTGGTTTAAGAAATGTTCTATGTAATAGAGTAAATAATATAAACTTTGAAAAAGTACTTGAAAATGGCGATGTAACTATAGTTTGCACAAGAAGAGGAGATCTTGGGCCTAAAATGCAAAGATCATTTGGATTATTCTTCTTACTTGCTATGCAACGTTCAGTAATTAAAAGACCAGGAAGCGAGATGTCTAGAATACCACATATGTTATATATAGACGATTCAACAGATTTCTTATGTGGTCCAACTTTATCAATGTTTACATTATATAGAAAGTATAAGGTAGGAACAATAGCAACTGCGCAAAACCTAGAACAACTAGATGCAACACCATCTTCAAGAAGAACTATAATTTCTAACTGTACAACAAAAATAGTATTTGGTAACCTTTCTCCAGAAGAAAATGAATTTTGGTCACAAGAATTTGGAGATAAGAGGGAATGGCTATTTACTCAAGATATTAACTTCAAAGCAGAAGGCCAAGGCAAACAATTTGCATTGGGTGAATCATCAATGTCAAATGTTGCATATAGTGATCCTAAAGGTGTTAAATGGGGCTGGAAAAAGAATTTCGAGCTTGGAAAATTACAAGCACTTAAATTTAAAAACTGCGCATTTAAATATAAAGATGATAAAGGAAAAACCTTTGTCGGAGTTGCGAGTCTAGACTTTATGGAGTCAAAATATAAAGAGAAGCATAAAGTAAAAGAATTTGATTTTGCAAAATATCAATCAGGAATAGTAAATGAAGATACAAATAATAAACATGAAAAAGCAAAGTTTGATCCAAAGAGCATAGATTTTGATTCATTCTCAGATAGCAAAGAAGTAGATCCTATACAGACTGATTTAACAGATGCTTCAGCATTATTTAATAATGAAGATGCAATAGTTTATGATATAAGAAAAAAATCGGATTCAAATGAGCAATAAATAAAAAATAGCTTTTCACGAACAAAACGTGAAAGGCTATTTTAGTTTGGCATATTTTTAAATAAATAGAATAGAATTTAATAACTTGTTATAGGAGGCATGAAAATGTTTTGTGTAATTAATAAGCAGAAGATATATTCATATTTAATTGCATCAAGTATGGTAATGATTTTACTTTTAGGTTCTATTTTTTTTACAAATAAAAATCAAAACACAATGGAAACTTGGTCTGAAACTAATACAGATAATATTGTAAATAGTGCAAATAATACTTTAAACAATGCAAATACTACATATAAGGGCGAATATTACAAATATTAATAAGTACAAAATATAGTTAGGTAATGTATAAAATTTAGAAAATGTGTATAAAATAACAATAAAATATATTTACATGGAGGAAATAAATGGCTTTTATTGGAGTTATTTCAGATATGCAAAATGAAAAACAATTAAAGCAAATTCTAGAGACAAGACTTAATAACATCAATAAAGAACATACAATAATTGCTATAAATGATAAAAGTATAGAAAATATAAAAAATATAAGGTTTGAAACTATACTTGTTATGGATTTAAAAAGAGTAAGAAATAGAGAAGATATATTAAATGAATTATTTAAAAATTCAAAGTATTTAGTCATAAATGCTGATATGGAAGAAAGTTTAGATATAGTAAATAATATGAAATTAAATATTATAACATTTGGATTTAATTCAAAATCTACAATAACAGCTTCAAGTGTTGAAGAAGAATTTTTAATTTGTTTGCAAAGAAAAATTATAGATATAAATAATAAAATTCTAGAGCCACAAGAGATTGAAGTAAAAATTTCAAACAAAAAAATATCAAATAACAGCCATAATTTGATGGGAATAACGTCAATCCTTCTAATTTATGGGAAAAAAGAAAATTTTTTCTAAAAATTTAACATTTTATGTAGACAAATACAAAAAAATGTAGTATAATAAAGATGTAGTATAGCGAGAGAAAAGAATAAACATTGAGAAACAAAAATATTACGATAATTGTAATAGAAAGATACGTAAGAAATTTTACAAATGTAAAAGTATTCCTACGTAGAAAATAGGGAGGAAAAGAAATTGAACACAAATTATTTGGATAATAACCACTTAGTGTTGGTGGGAAAGATTACAAGCGAAAAAAGATTTAGCCATGAAATTTATGGAGAGAGTTTTTACATATTCGATTTAGAGGTACCACGTTTAAGCGAAACATTTGACGTAATACCAATTACAATTTCAGAAAGATTAATTAATGATGAAGAATTACAAATTGGAAAAAAGATTATTGTAAAGGGACAATTTAGATCTTATAACAGTTATGAAAATGAAAAGAACAAATTAATTTTAACAGTATTTGTTAAAGATATAATTTTTGAAAATGATATTGAAGAAAGAGCAAAAGAAGATGAAGAAATAAATCTTGATGTATCAAATGAAGTTGTATTAATTGGACATATTTGTAAAAAGCCAATTTACAGAAAAACTCCATTTGGACGTGAAATTGCAGATCTTCTACTTGCAGTAAATAGAGCATATAGCAAATCAGATTATATTCCAGCAATTGCTTGGGGAAGAAATGCAAGATTTTGTGATCATCTAGAAGTTGGATCACAAGTTAAAGCAATAGGACGTGTACAATCAAGAAAATATGAAAAGAAATTAGAAGATGGAACAGTAATGGAAAGAGTTGCTTATGAAGTATCTATCTCAAGCTTAGAAGTAATTGATGAAAAAGACGATGAAAATAAAGCAGAAGAAGATACAGAAACAGCAGAAGCTGTTTAAAATTTAAGAAAATATCATCCTTAACATAAAAAACAAGCATACAGCTAAAATAAAAGCTGTATGTTTTTTTTATGCTAAGTCTTTTTGAATTCTATCAATTACAAGAGCAGATGCGATGAATGATGCGCAAAAAGAAAAAGATAACCAAACTATTTTAATTCCTATGTAATAAATAAAGTTTGAAGTTTTAAATGATATGTAATAAAGTAAAAATAATGTCCCTATAATTGATACAAATAGTGAAAAATATAACCCATATATCATTGTTTTCTTTACTTTTAAATCAAAGTTTTTAATTGTATTAGAAAATTGTTTTAACATAAAATCATCTCCATAAAATTATATTAACATAAAATAAACTTAAATGCAAAGGTAATTGTTGGAATTAGTTTAATAATAAAGTGAAAAAGCAATAATATTTATTTTGCAAGTGGCTTACTGGCACAACCTCCATTAAATTAAAATGGTAGGTTGTGCCATTCGCCCTTCGCTTTGCTTCGGTTAGTGGCCTACGCCACTGTTCGCTGCGCGCCACTCTTAAATAAATATTATTGCTTTTTCGTTCTAATAATAAATCTAATAATAAATCTAACATTTTTCTACAAAATTTGACAAATTTTCTTATAAATTCTATTGTTAAATGAAAATTTATTTGTTATAATTTAAATGTCGGACGAATAGTTTTAAATATAAATTTGTAAAAATAGAAAGGATTGAATGTTATGGGAAAATGCGAATGCGAAAATTGCCAGAAGGATGAAGCTTTAGAAGAAATATTATATAAATACAAAGAAGATAAAGATAATTTAATACAAATTTTAAATGAAGTACAAGAACATTATGGATATGTTCCAACAGCTGCTCAGATGAGAGTAGCAGATTATTTAAAAATTCCATTTGCAGAGGTTTATGGAGTTGTAACATTTTATTCTAGATTTACTTTAAAACCAAAGGGAAAATATAATATTGCTGTATGCCTTGGAACTGCATGTTATGTTAAAGGTTCAGAGAAAATATTAGATAGATTAAAGGAAAGATTAAAAATTGAAGCAGGAGAAACTACACCCGACCGGAAAGTTTTCAATTGAAGAAACAAGATGTATAGGTGCATGTGGTTTAGCACCAGTATTTACTGTAAACGGAGAAGTATATGGAAGAGCAACTGTACAAATTTTAGATAAAGTTTTAGACGAATATATGAATAAAGAGTAGATTTATTTATTTTCCAATTTAGAAATGGAGGTATTTATGAAATCATTAGATGAGATTAAGAAAATAAGAGAAGAAAAAAGAAAAGAATTAGACTTAAGAGTAAATTTAGAGGCAAATACAGTGGAAAAACATATACTTGTATGTCGTGGAACAGGTTGTACATCTTCAAAATCAGAAGATATAATTAAAAATTTTAGAAAACTCATAGAAGAAAAACAGATACAAAATGTTAGAGTTATACAAACAGGATGTTTCGGATTATGTGCAAAAGGTCCAATAGTAATAATTAGACCAGAAGATGTATTCTATTCTATGGTAAAGCCAGAAGATTGCGAAGAGATTATAAACACCCATATTATAGAACGGAAAACTTGTAGAAAGATTACTTTGCAAAGATGTAGACCGGAAGCATGGTAAAAAGGCTAGATGATTTGAGCTTCTACAAAAAACAAAAAAGAATTGCTCTTCAAAATTGTGGAAAAATCGATCCAGAAAATATCGATGAATACATAGCATTTGATGGATATAAAGCTCTTGAGAAAGTTTTGTTTACAATGTCACAAGATGATGTAATAAAAACAGTTACAGATTCAGGACTAAGAGGACGTGGAGGAGCAGGTTTCTTAACACGGTAAAAAATGGGAGTTTACGAAAATTGCAAAAGGTGACCCAAAGTATGTTGTGTGCAATGCAGATGAGGGAGACCCAGGTGCATTCATGGATAGAAGTATTCTAGAAGGAGATCCACATGCAGTAATAGAAGCAATGGAAATTGCAGGATATGCTGTTGGCGCAAATAGAGGTTATATATACGTTAGAGCTGAATATCCAATAGCAGTAGAGAGATTTGGAAAAGCAATAGAGCAAGCGAGAGAATATGGAACATTAGGGGAACATATTTGGGGTACAGATTTCTCTTTTGATATAGAGATAAGACTTGGTGCAGGAGCATTCGTCTGTGGAGAAGAGACAGCACTTCTAGAATCAATAGAAGGAAGATCAGGAAGACCAAGATTAAAACCACCTTTCCCTGCAAATGTAGGATTATGGCAAAAGCCAACATTAATAAATAATGTAGAAACTTATGCAAATATTACAAAAATAATCCTAAATGGTGCTGAATGGTATTCAAGCATTGGGACTGAAGGATCAAAGGGAACAAAAGTATTTGCACTTGGTGGGAATGTTGTAAATACAGGCCTTGTTGAAGTTCCAATGGGTACAACTTTAAGAGAAATAGTATATGATATTGGTGGCGGAATACCAAACGGAAGAGATTTTAAAGCAGCTCAAACAGGAGGACCTTCTCGGAGGATGTATTCCAAAAGAATATCTCGATATTGCAATAGATTATGAATCACTTTCAAGTATTGGTTCAATGATGGGTTCTGGTGGATTAATTGTAATGGATGATACAAAATGTATGGTAAACCTTGCAAAATTCTACTTAGGATTTACTGTTGATGAATCTTGCGGAAAGTGTACACCTTGCAGAATTGGTACAAAGAGAATGTATGAAATACTAGAGAAGATTACAGCAGGAGAAGGAGAGGAAGAAGATCTAAAGAAGCTTGAAGAGTTATGCGATAATATAAAAAATGCATCAGTTTGTGGACTTGGTCAAACAGCTCCAAACCCAGTTATTAGTACTATGAAGTATTTCATGAATGAATATAGAGAACATGTAATAGATAAGAAATGCAAAACAGGTGAATGTAGGGCACTTGCTGATATTCAAATAGATCCAGAAAAATGTAAAGGATGTGGAATGTGCAAGAGAAATTGTCCTGTTAATGCAATTTCTGGAGAAGTTAAACAACCTCATGTAATTGATAAAGCAAAATGTATTAAGTGTGGAACTTGTATTTCTAAATGTCCATTCCACGCTATTGGGTAGGTTCAAACGATAATTGCATTTGGCGTTAAATAAATGTATTGCAAAGGAGTAACAAAATATATATTTTTGTTTGCTTGGCCTTGCTGGTCGCTCCTAAGAGGCACTTGGTTGTTGCTTCTAGTGCCTCTAAGTCGCTCCCAAACTGCGCAAAAAAATATATATTTGTTACTCCAAAGATAAGAACATTGTTAATTAATATAAATAAAGGAGAATACTTTTATGATTAAATTAAATATTGATGGTATTGATGTAGAAGTGGAAGAAGGAACAACTATTTTAGAAGCAGCAAGAAAAGTTAATATAAATATACCTACTCTTTGTTTTTTGAAAGAAATAAATGAAGTTGGAGATTGTAGGATGTGCGTTGTAGAAGTAGAAGGAAGACGTGGATTTGCAACTTCATGTATTCAAAAAGCAGAAGATGGAATGGTTGTTAAAACTAATACAGAAAAAGTAAATAGTGCGAGAAGAATGGTTCTAGATTTAATTCTTTCGAATCATGATAGAAAGTGTTTAACTTGCGTAAGAAATGGAAATTGTGAACTTCAGAAGCTTGCAGAAGAGTTCGGAATGACAGACATTAGATATGATGGAGAAAAAGGCGGACATGAAATTGATGACAAGTCTCCAAGTTTAGTAAGGGATTTTAATAAATGTGTATTATGTAGAAGATGTGTTGCAACATGCAAAAATGTGCAAGGAATTGGAGCAATAGAAAGCACAGAAAGAGGATTTAAATCTTGCATATCAACTGCAGAAAATCGTAGCTTAAATGATGTAAATTGTACATTCTGTGGACAATGTATTGAAAATTGTCCAGTTGGAGCATTAAAAGAAAAAGATAATACAAATGAAGTTTGGGAAAAGCTAAAAGATAAGGATGCTTTTGTTGTAGTTCAAACAGCACCTGCTGTAAGAGTTGGAATCGGAGAAGAATTTGGCATGCCAATTGGAACAACAGTTACTCGGAAAAATGGTTACAGCATTAAAAAGACTTGGATTTGATAAGGTATTTGATACAAATACAGGAGCAGATTTTACAATTATGGAAGAAGCAACAGAACTTATTGAACGTATTCAAAATGGAGGAATACTACCAATGGCAACTTCTTGTTGCCCAGCATGGGTTAGATTTGTTGAAATGAATTATCCTGAACAATTAGACCACTTATCTTCTTGTAAATCACCACATCAAATGTTTGGAGCAGTTATAAAATCATATTATGCTAAAGTAAATAACATAGATCCAAGTAAGATTTATGTAGTATCTGTAATGCCATGTGTTGCTAAGAAGTATGAAAGAACAAGAGATGATATGCAAGGTGCAGGTTATGATGATGTTGATGCAGTAATTACAACACGTGAGCTTGCAAGAATGATAAAGAGGGCTAATATCGAGTTTACTGAATTAGAAGATAGCACATTTGATGATCCAATGGGAGAAGCAACTGGGGCTGCTGCAATATTTGGAGTAACAGGTGGTGTAATGGAAGCAGCACTTAGAACAGCAGTTGAAAAGCTAGAGCGGAAGAACTTTAGAAAAATTAAATTTTGAAGAAGTAAGAGGCAAAAAAGGAATAAAAAAAGCTACATTAAATGTTGCAGGAAAAGAAGTGAGAGTAGCTGTTGCATCAGGACTTAAGAATGCAAGAACTATTATGGAAGAAATTAAATCAGGAAATGCAGACTTCGATTTTGTAGAAGTTATGGCATGCCCAGGAGGATGTATTTTAGGTGGAGGTCAACCAATAAAATCTTCTAAAACAAGGATGCAAGTTGATGTATTTAAGAAGAGATCGGATTCAATATATGATATAGATGAAAAGAGCAAAATAAGGAAATCTCATGAAAATCCATATTTGAAGAAAGCTTATGAGGAATTTATAGGAGAACCAGGAGGACACGAAGCACATAAATTATTACATACAACTTATTCTAAGAAGGAAAAATATAGAGCATAATTATAATATATATCAAAAAAGAGATAGAATTCTATCTCTTTTTATTATTTATATAACTATAAATAAACTTATACCAAACCCTTGAAAAAACTCATATTTTCTGCTATACTTATTTATGTAAAAATATATATTAGGAGAAAAATGATGAATGTAGGATTTGTATCACTAGGATGCAGTAAAAATTTAGTTGTAACAGAAGAAATTATTGGCATGTTTAAGAAAAAAGGATTTAATATAGTAAACAATGAAAATGATGCGGATATTATTTTAATAAATACTTGTGGATTTATAGAAAGTGCAAAACAGGAAGCAATAGATACTATTTTTGAAATGGCAGAATATAAAAAGAAAAAATGTAAATTCTTGATTGTAACTCGGATGTTTAGTTCAAAGATACAAAGAGGAATTAGAAAAGCTTATTCCAGAAGTAGACTTGTTTATTGCAATAAATGAATATGACGAAATTTGGGAAAAGATAAATGGACTAATAAAACTAGAAAAAGACAGTTCATATACCTTGGATTTTAATGAAAGAATTATTACCACAGGAAAAAGTTATGCATATTTAAAGATTGCAGAAGGTTGTAGTAATAATTGTACATATTGCGCAATTCCATATATACAAGGTAAATATGTTTCAAGAAAAATGGAAGATATATTAGAAGAAGCTAAAATTCTTGCAGATAAAGGCATAAAAGAACTGATAATAATTGCACAAGATACAGGAAGATATGGAGAAGACTTATATGGCAAACCAAAATTAACAGAACTTTTAAATGAGCTTTGCAAAATAAATGGATTTAAATGGATAAGATTTTTATATACTTATCCAGAAACAATAACAGATGAACTTATTGAAACTGTTAAAACTCAAGATAAAATATGCAAATATTTTGATATTCCAATTCAGCATATTTCAAATAAAGTCTTAAAGAGAATGAATAGAAAAAGTGATAAGGAAAGCATAGAAAAAACAATAGAAAAGATAAGACAGAAAATACCTAATGTGATACTTAGAACAACCTTAATTGTTGGATTTCCTGGAGAAACAAAGGAACAATTTGAAGAATTATATGAATTTGTAGAAAAAACAAAATTTGATAAGCTTGGAGTATTTATGTATTCAAAAGAAGACGGAACTCCAGCTAGCAAGTTACCTGACCAAGTTCACTATATGACTAAAAAATCAAGACGTGATAAAATAATGAACTTACAAAAGGAAATTTCTAAAGAAAATTTAGAGAAAAATATAGGTAAAACTTATGAAGTACTACTTGAAAGTACAAGCTTTGATAGCAAATATTATGTAGGAAGAACATATATGGATGTCCCAGAAGAAGATGGAGTAATATTTATAAAGAAAACAAAAGAAATAGAAATTGGTAGTTTTGTAAAATGCAAAGTTACTGATATTAGAGATTATGATATGATAGGTGAAATTATAGTTAAATGAAATTACAAGAAGCTTTAATAAAAGCAATAAAAATATTAAATGAAAATAATATAGAAGAAGCCTCACTAGTTTCAAGAATATTTTTAGCAAACATCCTTAATATGAAAAAAGAAGAACTAGTGGTTAATTCTGATATGCAAATTCCAAAAGAAAAGGAAGAAGAATTTTTTAATGGCATATTTAAAATTTCTAAAGGATATCCTATTCAATATTTGATGGGTTATAAAGAGTTTATGAAAATGAAATTTTTTGTAAATGAAAATGTACTTGTTCCTAGAGCTGATACAGAAATTTTAGTAGAAGAAGTAATTAACCTTGCAAAGAATAAAAAAGAGATTTTAGAACTTTGTACTGGAAGCGGAGCAATAGCAATTTCTCTTGCAAAGTATGTAGAAAACTTAAAAATTACTGCAACTGATATTAGCAAATGTGCGCTAGAAGTTGCCAAAAAGAATGCCAGAGAGTTATTAGACAAACAAAATATATCTTTTATAAAAAGTGATATGTTTGAAAATGTTAATGGAAAATATGATATAATTGTTTCAAATCCACCTTATATAAAATCAAGTATCATAAAAGAATACTCTTTACAATATGAACCACAAATTGCACTTGATCGGTGGAGAAGATGGACTTAAATTTTATAGGATGATTATATCTAACAGTTATAAATATCTAAAACAAGACGGAATTTTAGCTCTTGAAATAGGGTTTGATCAAAAACAGGATGTATTAAAATTAATAGAAAATACAAATAAATATAAAAATATTGAATGCAAATGTGATTTATTTGGAAATGATAGGGTAATAATATGCCAAAAAGGAGAATAATATGTCTTTTTCAGCAGAAGTAAAAGAAGAATTAAGTAAGATAAATATATTTTCTAATATAAATGCCGTAAAATCAGAGATTTATGGCTATTTACTTACAGTGAACAAAAATAATAACAAAATAAAATTTTTAACAGAAAATGAGTACAATATAAATAGATTAAATAAGCTTTTAAATAAGCTTAAAATAAATTATAATATACAAATGAACGGGAAAAACTATTTAATAGAATTTAAGAAAAACGATTTTAATTTTGATATATTTCAGATTAACTCAGATGATGAAAAAAAAGCATTTGTTAGAGGAGCGTTCTTGGGTAGTGGATCTATAACTGACCCAATTAGAAGATATCATATGGAAATAAAGCTTAATGAAGAAAAACGGAAGAGAAGAATTAATGAGAAATATAAGTTATTTTGGAATAAAAGCAAAAAAGTTAAATAGAAAATATTCATATTCTATTTATATTAAAGATGGAGAAGAAATTTCAAAGTTTTTAGCTTTGATACGGCGCAAATGCTTCTGTATTAAAGTATGAAGATATAAGAGTTATAAAAGAAACAAAAAATGATGTTAATAGAAAAGTAAACTGTGAAACAGCAAATTTAAATAAAACAGTAAACGCGGCAGTTTATCAGATACAAGCAATTGAAAAATTGAAAAAAAAGAATAAGTTTAAAAAACTTCCACTTAGTTTACAAGAAATTGCAGAACTTAGGTTAGAAAATCCAGACGCAACTCTTATAGAACTTGGTAAAATGCTAAGCTCCCCAATTCGGAAAATCTGGTGTAAATCATAGGCTTAAAAAGATTATTGAAATTGCTGAGGAGGACAATTAGAATATATATCAGAGAAAGGATACCTTTAAATGAAAAAAGAAATAGGAGTATATGTTCATATTCCATTTTGCAAAAGAAAATGCTATTACTGTGATTTTGTATCTTACCCAGATAAAGAAAACTTCATGGAGGAATATGTAGATGCACTTTTAAAAGAAATTCAAAATAGTGATTTAAGACAGTATAAAGTAAAAACAGTATATATAGGTGGAGGAACTCCATCTATTTTAAATAGTAAATTGATAGGAAAGATATTAGAAAAAATAAAGAAATATACTGTTCAAGATGCAGAGATCACAATAGAAATAAATCCAGGAACAGTGAATGAAGAAAAACTAAAAGATTACATAAGCTTTGGAATAAATAGGTTAAGCATTGGACTGCAATCTACAAATAATAAATTACTGAAACAAATAGGGAGAATACATAACTATAAAGAATTTTTAGATGTATATAATCTAGCAAGAAATGTAGGATTTAAAAATATAAATGTTGATTTAATACTTGGACTTCCAGGTCAAACATTAAGAATTCTTTTAAATAGTTTAAATAAAGTCATAGAACTGAATCCAGAACATATTTCTATTTATTCTTTAATACTAGAAGAAGGAACTAAGTTATTTCAAATGGTAGAAGAAGAAAAATTAAAAATGATAGATGAAGATTTAGAAAGAAAAATGTATTGGGAAACAAAAAAAGTCTTAGAGGAAGCTGGATATATACATTATGAAATTTCTAATTTTGCAAAACCTCGGTTATGAGTCGAAACATAATACAGATTGTTGGAGTCAAAAAGAATATATAGGTTTTGGAATTGCAGCACATTCGTATTTAAGTCATATAAGATATTCAAATTTAATAAATATTGAAGAATATATAAAAAACATAAAAAATGAAGAATTTGGGAAAAATGTAATAATAAATGAAAAGCAAACAATAGAAGAATGCAAAAAAGAATATATGATGCTTGGTTTAAGAAGATTAGACGGAGTTTGCATTAAAGATTATAAAGAAAAATTTGGAGAAAATCCAATTATTAAATATTGTGAAGAAATAGAAAGGTTAGTAAAACTAGGACTATTAAATGTGGATGGGGATTATATAAAGTTAACAGATAAAGGTTTAGATTTTGCAAATCAAGTTTGGGAGGAATTTGTATGAGAGCTTTAATTACAGGTGCATCTTCTGGGATAGGAAGAGATATGGCAAGAGAACTAGATAAAAAGGGATTTGAATTGATATTAGTTGCAAGAGATAAAGTAAAATTAGAAGAAGTAAATAAGAAATTAAATGGAAATCATGAAATAATTTGCATGGATTTATCAAATGAAGAAAATTGTAAAAAGATATATGAAATGACAAAAAATATAGATATACTTATAAATAATGCCGGATTTGGAACTTTTGGAGAATTTACAGAAACTGATTTAGATAAAGAAATAGATTTAATTAATACAAATATAACTGCTATGCACATTCTGACAAAACTTTATTTAAAAGATATGATAAAAGAAAATAGAGGACATATTTTAAATGTTGCTTCAATTGCAGGTTTCATGCCTGGACCTCTTATGTGTGCATATTATGCATCAAAAGCATATGTGGTGAGGTTATCAGAGGGAATAAAAGCAGAATTAAAAAGAAATAAATCTAATGTAAAAATAAGCGTGCTTTGTCCAGGACCTGTAAATACAAACTTTAATAATGTTGCGGGAGTAAATTTTAAACTCCCATCATTTAGTAGCGAATATGTTGCAAAATACGCAATTAAAAATATGTTTAAAAACAAATTTCTAATTGTTCCAGGAATGAAAATAAAATTTGCAAGAATTTTAGCAAAAATTTCTCCTAATAATATAACCAGTAAAGTTGTATATATGATGCAAGAAAGAAAGAGATAAGAAATATTTTTTAGACTTGTAATATTATTGTAATAAAAAATACAAATAATTGTAATTGACTTTTGATATTTTAATATGTATAATATATTTAAAAGAAAGTTAGGGAGGAAAGCCATGAAAAAAAGTGAGAAAAGAGGAATTTTAATATTAATTGTAGTAGCATTAATAATAATAGCAGTAGTATTAATGCTAAGAAATAGGAAAACAGAAGTTCCAACAGGTGCAAATGAAGTTGAAGAAGAGTTCGTACAAGTTCTAGATGATGGAACAAAATTGAACATAAGTGAAAAACTAAAAGAAACAAAGAGAATAGAAGGCTTGGAATTAACTGATTTCCAATTAACAGAAAATGATAATCAAACAGTACTATTAGGAACAATTACAAACACATCAGCTACAACACAAGGAGGATTTTTAGTAGATATAAAAGTAGTAGATAAACTAGGAAATGAAATAGTAACTGTAAAGAATTATATCAAGAAATTGGAAGCAGGCGAAAGCACAAGCTTAATTACAAGCGCTACTTTTGATTATGCAAATGCATATGATTTTACTGTAAGTAGAGCACAATAATATTAAAATTTTATATAAATAAAGAGCTTAAGTTTTAACTTAAGCTCTTTATTGTTGTGTAATCTCTAAATTAATGCATTTTACCTATTGACATAAGTCAAAAAACTCGATATAATAAGTTAGTTAGAATAATTAGGAAGGACTGAAAATAAAAAATGAGTATTAAAATTGAAAAAACAAAAAATGCAAATGAATTAAAATTAAGCTTTGAAATAGAGGCAGAAAAATTTGATGAGGCTATAAAGAAAGTATATGAAAAGAGTGCTAGATATTTTAATATACCTGGATTTAGAAAGGGAAAAGCACCTATGGCTATAGTTGAAAAAACTTATGGCTCATCAATATTTTATGAAGATGCTTTTAATGAATTAGTACCTGAAATATATGAAAAAGAATTAGAAGAAAATAAAATTGAAGCAGTAAGTAAACCAGAAATAGAAATTGAACAAATGGAAAAAGGAAAAGATCTTAAATTTACAGCTGTTGTTCAAACGAGACCAGAAGTAAAACTTGGAAAATATAAAGGTATAGAACTTAAAAAGGTAGAGTATAATGTATCTGATCATGATATAGAACATGAACTTGGACACATGGCTGAAAGAAATGCAAGAGTAGTAACAGTAGAAGATAGACCAGTAGAAAAGGGAGATATTACTGTAATTGACTTTGAAGGTTTTGTAGATGGAGTTAAGTTTGAAGGTGGAAAAGCAGAAGGACATGAATTAGAAATAGGAAGCAATACATTTATTCCTGGCTTTGAAGACCAAATTATTGGTATGAAATCAGGAGAAGAAAAGGATATAAATGTTAAATTCCCAGATAATTATTTCTCAGAAGAAGTAAAGGGAAAAGATGCAGTTTTCCATGTAAAATTACATGAAATAAAGAAAAAAGAATTACCAGAAATAAATGATGATTTTGCAAAAGATGCAAGCGAATTTGACACACTTAAAGAATTAAAGAATAGTATAAAAGAAAAATTAGAAAAAGATAATGAGTCAAGAGCAAAATATGAAACAGAAGAAGCTGCTATTAAAGCAGTTTGCAAAGATGCAGAAGTAGATATTCCATCAGGAATGATAGAAACTGAACTTGATAATATGGTAAAAGAGGTAGAATCAAGATTAAGCTATCAAGGAATGAATATGGATATGTATTTAAATATGATCGGAAAAACTATGGAAGAATTCAGAAAAGAAGGCGAAGAACAAGCAAAAGAATCAGTTAAAACAAGGCTTGTATTAGAAGAGGTTATTGCCGAGGAAAAATTGGAGCCATCAGAAGAAAAAATAAATGAAAGACTTGCAGAAATGGCAAAAATTTACGGAAAGAAAGAAGAAGAACTTAAAGAAAACGCAAACTTCATGGAATATATAACTAAAAATTTAGCACAAGATGTAGCTGTAGAATTTTTAGTAAAAAATGCAAAGATAAAATAGTTTAAATATATTCGTTTGAAAATATTAGGAGGTACAAATGGTAAGTGATAGTTTAGTTCCATACGTTATAGAACAAACAAATAAAGGAGAAAGATCTTATGATATTTTTTCTAGACTATTAAAAGATAGAATAATATTTTTAGGAGAACAAGTTGACGCTACATCAGCAGGGCTTGTTGTCGCACAACTTTTGTTTTTGGAGTCAGAAGATCCAGATAAAGAAATTTCTTTATACATAAATAGCCCAGGGGGTTCTATAACAGACGGAATGGCAATTTATGATACAATGAATTATATTAAATGTCCAGTTTCTACAATATGTGTGGGATTGGCAGCAAGCATGGGAGCAGTTCTACTCGCATCTGGAGAAAAAGGCAAGAGATTTGCAACTCCAAATTCAGAGATATTGATACATCAACCTTTAATTTCTGGAGGACTTTCTGGTCAAACTACAGAAATTAAAATTCATGCAGATCATATGGTTAGAACTCGTGAAAAATTAAATAAAATTTTAAGCGAAAGAACTGGTAAACCATTAGAAATAATTAATCAAGATACAGAAAGAGATAATTATATGACAGCTGAAGAAGCTTTAAAATATGGCTTAATTGATGGAATACTAGATAAAAGAGCTTAAAGTCAAATGAAAAATAAAAAAGGCCAAGAGTGTAGGAGGAAAACATAAATGGCAAAAGGTTACGATGATGATAATATTAAAAATATAAAATGTTCTTTTTGTGGTAAAGCACAAGAAAGCGTTAGAAAAATAGTTGCAGGACCAGGAGTTTATATATGTGATGAATGTATTGGAATCTGCAAAAGTATAGTAGATGAAGATTCAGAAGAATATGATTCTAATGAATATACTTTAGGAGAAGATGAAGAATTACCTAATCCAGAACAGATAAAGAAAATACTTGATGAATATGTAATTGGGCAAGAAAATGCTAAAAAGACCCTTTCTGTTGCTGTATATAATCATTATAAAAGAATAAATAATGAAGATGATTCAAATGATGTAGAGATACAAAAAAGTAATGTACTATTACTTGGACCAACAGGATGTGGAAAAACACTTCTTGCACAAACACTTGCAAAAATACTTAATGTACCATTCTCAATAGCAGATGCAACAACTCTTACTGAAGCAGGGTATGTTGGAGAAGATGTTGAAAATATTTTACTTAAGCTTATTCAAGCTGCGGATTATGATATAGAACTTGCAGAGCGTGGAATTGTATATATAGATGAAATTGATAAAATAACAAGAAAATCTGAAAACCCTTCAATTACAAGAGATGTAAGCGGAGAAGGAGTTCAACAAGCACTTCTTAAAATAATAGAAGGAACAACAGCCTCAGTTCCACCACAAGGGGGTAGAAAGCATCCGCATCAAGAACTTTTACAAATTAATACTTCAAATATTCTTTTCATATGTGGAGGAGCATTTGAAGGATTAGACAAAATTATTAATGAGAGAGTTGGAAAAAAGGGAATTGGATTTTCTGCTAAAATAGAAAGTAAAAAGGAATATGACAAGTACAAAGTTTATGATGAATTACTTCCACAAGATTTATTAAAATTTGGCTTAATTCCAGAATTTGTAGGAAGGCTTCCAATTGTTACAACTTTAAGAGAATTAGACAAAGATGCTTTAATTAAAATTTTAACAGAACCAAAAAATGCTTTAGTTAAGCAATATAAAAAGCTATTGAAATATGATGATGTAGAATTAGAGTTTGAACCAGAAGCAATTGATTTAATAGTTGACAAAGCAATTGAAAGAAATACTGGAGCAAGAGGATTACGCTCTATCATAGAAGAAATAATGAGAGATATAATGTTTGAGATACCTTCAAATCCAAAAATAGAAAAATGCATTATAACTCGTGAAACAGTTGCAGATGGTAAAGAACCTAAATTAATAATTAATGAAAATAAAACAGAGAAAAAAGTTTTAAAAAGAAGAAAAGTAACACCAAATGTTAAGAACGCTAAAAAAGAAACTGCTTAAATATAGTTTTGGTTTAAATAGAAGGGGGAATATATATGTACAAAAAAGTTGAATTGCCAAATGGATTTGCAGGAAAAGAGATAGAAATAAGAAATTTTTGGAAAGAAAATGACATTATTAAGAAAAACTTTAACATGAATAAAGGAGAAAGATATTTTACCTTCTATGATGGACCACCAACAGCAAATGGAAAACCTCACGTTGGACACATTTTAACAAGAGTAATGAAAGATATTATTCCAAGATACAAGGTAATGAAGGGATATCAAGTAATTAGAAAAGCTGGTTGGGATACGCATGGACTTCCAGTAGAACTTGAAATAGAAAAGAAACTTGGAATATCAGGAAAATCGCAAATTGAAGAGTACGGAATAGAAAAATTTATAAAAGATTGTAAACAAAGTGTGTTTACATATGTTTCTATGTGGGAAGACATGACAAACCAAGTTGGATATTGGGTTGATATGGATAACCCTTATGTAACATACCATAATGACTATATTGAATCTGTATGGTGGGCACTAAAGCAAATGTGGAATAAAGGACTTTTATATGAGGGACATAAAGTAATGCCATATTGCCCAAGATGTGGTACAGCTTTATCTTCTCATGAAGTTGCACAGGGTTATAAAGATGTAAATGATTTAACTTGTACATGTAAATTCGAATTAGTTGATAGACCAAACACATATATTTTAGCTTGGACAACAACTCCATGGACACTTCCTTCAAACTTAGCCCTATGCTTAAATAAAAACTTTACATATGTTGAAGCAAGAGTAAAAGAGACAAGCGAAAACGAATGTATAAAACCAAATGAAACATATATACTTGCAAAAGACTTATGTGCAAAAGTTCTAGGTGAAAATTATGAAATTATAAGAGAATTTAAGGGAGAAGAATTGCTTGGAACAAAATATAAACAATTAATGCCTTTTGCAAAGGTTACAGGAAAAGCATTTGTTGTAATACATGGAGATTATGTAAGTTTAGATGAAGGAACAGGAATTGTTCACATTGCACCAGCTTATGGTGAAGATGATAGTTTAGTTTCTAAAGAAAATGGAATAACATTTGTAAATTTAGTTGATAAAGAAGGAAAATTCGTAGAAGATGTTACTCCATGGGCAGGAAAGTTTGTTAAAAAATGTGATGAATCAATAATAAATTATTTAAAAGAAAATAATTTATTATTTAGTCAAGAAAGACATATGCACTCATACCCACATTGCTGGAGATGTGATACACCACTTCTATATTACCCAAAAGAGAGCTGGTTTGTTGCTATGTCTACACTTAGAAAAGAACTTGTAGAAAACAACAACAAAATACATTGGTATCCAGATACAATAAGAACAGGAAGATTTGGAAAATTCGTAGAAAATGTTATTGACTGGGGAATTTCAAGAGATAGATATTGGGGAACACCACTTCCAATTTGGAAATGTGAATGTGGTCATGTAGAATGTATTGGAAGTATAGCAGAGTTAAAGGAAAAAGGAATTAATGTTCCAGATGATATAGAACTTCATAAGCCATATATTGATGACGTTCATTTAAGATGTGAAAAATGTGGCAAAGAGATGAAGAGAGAAAAAGAAGTAATAGACTGCTGGTTTGACTCTGGCTCTATGCCTTTTGCACAACTACATTATCCATTCGAAAACAAGGAATTGTTTGAAGCAAATTATCCAGCAAACTTTATTTCAGAAGCTGTTGACCAAACAAGAGGATGGTTTTATACATTACTTGCAATTTCAACTGCAATATTTGGAAAGGCATCATTTGAAAATTGTATAGTTTTAGGACATGTCCTAGATAAAAAAGGACTAAAAATGTCTAAATCAAAAGGAAATGTTGTAGACCCATTTGAAGTAATGAATAAAGAAGGAGCAGATGCTACAAGATGGCATTTCTACACAGCAAGTAGCCCTTGGCTTCCAACAAGATTTTCTCTAGAGGATGTTGGAGATACTTCAAGAAGATTTTTAGGTACTTTATGGAATGTTTACTCATTCTATGTCCTATATGCAAATATCGATAACATAAATCCACTTGAATACAAAGATTTTGTATCTAAAAACGTTATGGATAAATGGATAATTTCTAAATTAAATACTTTAGTAGATGAAGTAGATAAAGGTTTAGATGCATATGATATAACAAATTCAAGCTTAAAGATAGAAGATTTTGTTGATGAACTTTCAAATTGGTATGTAAGACGTAACAGAGAAAGATTCTGGGGAAATAAACTAACTGATGATAAATTAGGAGCATTTGTAACTTTATATAGAGTACTTGTTACTTTATCAAAAGTTATTGCACCATTTGTACCATTTATTGCAGAAGAAATTTATCAAAACCTAGTTAGAAGCTTAGATAAAGGAGCAATAGAGAGTGTGCATTTATGCAAATGGCCAGAAGTAGATAAAAAAGCTATAGATAAAAAACTAGAAGAAGAAATGGATTTAGCATATAATTTAGTAAAACTTGGAAGAAGCGCAAGAAATTCAGCTAATATTAAAAATAGACAGCCACTATCTGAAATGCTAATATCTATTAAAACTCTACCAGAATATTATGGAGACATTATTAAAGATGAGTTAAATGTAAAGAGAGTGGAACTTGGCGCAGATCTTTCAAAATATGTAAATTTTGAGATATTACCAAACTTACCTGTTCTTGGAAAAGCTTATGGAAAATTAATTCCTAAGATTAAACAAGAAATTGCAAAATGCAATCAAATGGAGCTTGCAACAAAAATAAAAGCTGGAAAAACTCACGAAGTACAAGTAGAAGGAGAGACAATAGAACTTAATGAAGAAAACTTACTTGTTACGATGAAAGGTAAAGATGGATTTGCATTTGCAGGTTCTGGAACAATTGGAGTAGTAATAGATACAGAAATTACAGAAGAACTAAAGAAAGAAGGATATGTAAGAGAAATAATTTCAAAAGTACAAAATTTAAGAAAAGAGCGTGGATTTGAAGTACTAGATAGAATTTATCTATATATATCTGGAAATAAAATGCTAGAAGAAATAGTAAAAGAAAATGAAGAAGTTATAAAGAAGGAAACTCTAACACTTGATCTAATAATTAGAGAAAACCAAGAACATTGTACAGAATGCAATATAAATGGCGAAAAATTAAATATTGGAGTTGAAGTCGCAAAATAATAGTTGTTATTTAATACAATTTGATAATACAGAATAAATCTTCATTTAGTAACACAAATAATGTGTTTGCTAAATGAAGATTTATTTTTTTATGAATTTTATAAAGAATTTATAATATAAATATTGTATAAAAAAATATTGACATCTAAAATTCTTATAATATAATTATAGAAAAATTATGGAGAAGAGAATATTATGTTATATGATTTAAAGAATCCAGAAGATATACCATATATAAAACAATATGGAAAAGCATATGGAACAGTTCTACTACGTGAATGGTTACCTAAAGTTAGCAGAACAAGAAATTTATTTTTATTAGATAGCTATGAAGATTTTATGCGAATAAAAGATAAACTTCCAGATATGTTTATTATTAGAGCAGATGCTAAAATAGGCAAGCCAGCAACATTAGGCGTTGAAGGAAATTTTGCAAGAAAAGACCAAGTTAAAGAATATATTTTAAGAGTTAAACAAAGTAATCCGGATGGTGTTGTATTATGTTTAGACCAAGAAGAAGGAACAAGAGAAAAAGTAAGGACAGAGGGCGCTTTCAATGTTTATCTTGAAATAGGACAAAGAGTTTATATCGATTACCTTGGTAAAGGGTTCGATATGGGTGGAATAACAAAAGGCAAAGAAAATCATGAAACTTGGTCATTTGATTGGAAAGATGCATTATTTGTAACTCCATATAATATGAATAAGTATGGACATACTATAACGACTCAAGAAGAATATTTAGGCTCTGCAAGACGAAGATTACAACAATTATTAGATTTGGGATATAGTAGAGACTATATTAGAGGGAAAATTCCTAAAACATATTTGCCAATGCCTAATTCTGTTAAGGAAATGTTGCTTGACGATATTTTATTACCTTTGTATGAAAAAAGAATTAACTTAGAGAAAAATGACCTAAAATCTTTTGGTGTGCAGGGAACTATTGTTGATGGTAAGTTATGTCCAATAGAATTTAATAGGCCACAAAGATTTGTAACAAAAGAATTTTTAGATGAAAATGAGGAAAGATGAAAAAAGGAGGAAATCAAAAGTTATGGAAGTAATTGTAGGAACCATTATTTTAAAAGATAATAAGGTATTAATGGTAAAGGAATCTAAAAAAGAATGTTATGGAAAACTCGCTTTTCCAGCAGGTCATTTAAAGGCTGAAGAAAGTGTGTTAGAAGGAGCTAAAAGAGAATTAATGGAAGAAACAGGCTATACTGCAGAATTAATAAAAGCATTTCATTTAATAACTTTTTCAGGCAAAAGACCAATGATTATGCTACATTTTTTAGGAGACAATGCGCAGTTAGTAAAAGAATATGACAAAGAAGAAATATTAGGAATAGAGTGGGTGGATATAAGAAATTTTGAAAATTTAGATGAAACTCAGTTTAGAAATTATGATGTGTTTAAGACAATAATAAATAGCATACAAAAAAATCAAACATATAATTTAGATTTAATAAAATTTTTGAAATCATGATATGGGAGGTAAAAAATATGCATAATATGAATTTAAATGTTCAAGTAGAGACTAAAGAAGAAAAAGAAATAGAGACATATTTAACATTATTACATAATAGTTCAGAAGTTAAAGCTTTTATGAATGAAATGAAAAATTATGCAAAAGAGCAGAATGTATTTAAGTACAGAGCAAGAATTAAGGATGTTAAATCAGCCATAAGAACATATAGAATTAATCACAAACCCTTATCAGAAGTGTCGGATTATATGGGACTAACATTTATGGTGGATACAGAAGAAAAGATAAAGCCTATAGTAGATTATTTACATAAAAGACTATCTAATGTAAACGATATTGACCTCGTAGCAGAGGATATGGCATATTCTCCCTTAATATGGATTAAATGGTTACCACCACTAACATATAACTTATTTGCAAAGGAAGAATTAATTTTAGGCGAAAAACCTGTACCAATAGAAATAAGAATATGTTCAAAAGAAGGCTTTGTATCAGAGCAAGCTGCATATTATTCGTTACACAAAAATGATTATACTGGATTAGAGCTTAAAGTAAAGCAAAATTTAAAGGATATTGCTCAACATCTAACATATAAATTAGCAATGATAGGAAATAGAGATTTATCTCAAGATGAGATGAACATAGAAATGAGAAAATTGCATCAAATATTAAATTCACAAAGAGTATTTTTATTATCAAACTGGAATTTAATAGAAGAGGCAATTATAGACTGTGGAATGCTTATTTATAAAATTCAAAATGATAAATTAGTTTCAGATGATGAAATAAATTCATCTAAGGAAGATATGCTAAAAATCGAAGATGAGATAAAAAAAGTATTTTGGGATAATTTCGAGAAAGTACCAAAAGAAAACTACTTTGAAATGACACCAGATGGTAAATATAAAGCAGATTTAGGGAAAGCATTTTTTAATGCATCTACATTTATGAAATCAATTTCTTATGAAGATATAAGAAAAAAAGCATTGAAATAAATTTATTTCCCTTAAGTTCTAAAACTTTTCAAAAAACATAAGCTAATAAGTATAGGGAGGAAAAATATATGACAAAGATTAGATACTTTGATCATGCAGCAACAACTTATGTTAAAGATGAAGTTTTAAGAGAGATGATTCCATATTTTGGTCTTGATTTTGGTAATCCATCTTCTTTGTATAGTATAGGAAGAAGGGCAAGAAGGGGAATAGAGCATGCAAGAGAACAAGTAGCTTTTGCTATCGGAGCAAGCCCTAGAGAAATATATTTTACAGGATGTGGAAGTGAAAGTGATAATTTAGCGATAAAAGGGATTGCTTATGCAAATAGGAATAAAGGCAATCATATAATAACATCTAAAATAGAGCATCATGCTGTGCTTAATTCTTGCAAAACTCTTGAAAAAGAAGGATTTAGAGTTACATATTTAAATGTAGAAGCCTCAGGAAAAATTAGTTTAGAAGAATTAGAAAATGCTATAACACAAGATACAATACTTATTACTATCATGACAGCAAATAATGAAATTGGAACAATTCAACCTATAAGCAAAATTTCACAAATTGCCAAAAAACATAATGTGTATTTTCATACAGATTCAGTTCAAGGAATTGGAAATTTAAGAATTAATGTAAAAGAACAAGGAATAGATGCTTTGTCACTTTCTGGGCATAAATTTTATGGACCAAAAGGTGTAGGAGCTTTATATATAAAATCTCGGAATAGAATTTGATAGGTTATTAGACGGCGGACATCAAGAAAAAAATAAAAGGGCAGGAACAGAAAATACGGCTGAAATTGTAGGACTTCGGCTATGCAATTGAAATAGCATATAAAAATATAGATTTATATAATAAAAAATTATTAGATTTAAGAGAATACTATATTTCAGAAGTTTCAAAGAGAATAAGTGATATAAGAATAAACGGAGATATGAAAGATAGACTTTCTGGAAATTCTAATATTTCATTTAAAGGAGTAGATGGAGAAAATTTACTTTTAAAATTAGATAGTATTCGGAATATGTGCATCAAGTCGGCTCTGCTTGTAATTCAGGAGAACCAGAACCATCACATGTGCTAGTCGCAATTCGGAACGCCGGCGGATTATATAAATGGAGCTTTAAGAGTGACATTTGGAGAAGAAAATACAATAGACGATGTAAAATTTTTGGTGGATAGCCTATGCACAATAGTTAAGGAAATTAGGCATAAGTTTTAACACATCGAGTATCATGACTAAGTGGTCAGAAAACAAAAAACAAATTGACAGATTACTCTTAATGTGATAATCTAGTATTGAAAACTAGATTAATAAGGAGACAAAAGTCAATGAAAAAAGCAAAAATATATGATGTTAAAGAGTTTAAAACTATAAAAGAAATATTCGAATATTCTGGAAAGGAATTTGCTAAAAGAGATGCTTTTTTAGTAAAACATAAAGATGGAAAAGATGTAAATTATGAACATATAACCTTTGAAAGACTTCAAAAGGAAGTAAATGCATTAGGAACAGCTATGATAGATAGAGGATATAAAGGCAAAAAGATAGCAATAATCGGTAAAAATAGGTATGAATGGGTACTTACTTTTGGTGCTACATTAAGCGGAGTTCGGAATAGCTGTACCACTTGATAAAGGACTTCCAGAAGAAGAAATAGAAATGTCTTTAGAAAAGTCTAAAGCGGACATTATATTCTGTGAGGCAACATATGTTGATATAATAAGAAACATTATGTCTAGAGGAAAAACGACTTTGCAAGAAATTATTTGCATGGATAGCATTGATGGAATGACTGATATGGTTGAACTTATAAAAAGAGGAGAAGAACTTATTGATTCAGGAGATAAAAGATTTATAAATAGTGAAATAAATTTAGATGATGTTGCATCAATAGTATTTACTTCAGGAACAACAGCATTATCAAAGGCTGTAATGCTTACTCAGAAAAACATAATAAGCAACATAAATGATATGAACAAAGTTGAAAGAATGTATGAAACAGACACAAACATTGCATTTTTACCATTTCATCATACATTTGGCTCTACTGCAATACTTCTATTTTTATCAAAGGGTACAAGAAATGTATTTTGTGATGGATTAAGACACGTACAAGAAAACTTAAGAGAATATAAAGTAACTGTATTTGTTTGTGTTCCACTTTTACTTGAGTCAATGTATAAAAAGATAGAAGCGGGAATTGAGAAAAAAGGAAAAACAAAACTAATAAAATTTGCAAAGGGTCTTAGCAACTTTTTGTTAAAATTTGGAATTGATATAAGAAGAAAATTATTTAAAGAAATATTAGATGAACTTGGCGGAGAGTTGAGATTTATTGTGTGTGGAGCATCTCCACTTGATAAAAAAGTAGCAAAGGCATTTAATGAATTTGGAATACTTACAATTCAAGGTTATGGATTAACAGAAGCATCACCAGTACTTGCAGCAGAAAGTATAAAAGTTATTAAGTACGGATCAATTCGGCTTACCTATGCCTAGCGTACAAATAGAAATATTTGAACCAAACGAAGAAGGAATAGGAGAGATTATTGCAAAAGGTCCAAATATAATGAAAGGTTATTATGATGACGAAGAGGCAACTAAAGAATGCTTAGTAGATGGATGGTACCATACAGGAGATTTGGGTTATAAAGACAAAGATGGAATAATATTTATTACTGGAAGAAAGAAGAATGTAATAGTTTTAAAGAACGGAAAGAATGTTTATCCAGAAGAGATAGAAGTTTTAGTAAATAATTTACCATATGTAGCTGAAAGCATGGTATATGGAGAAGAAAAAGGCGATGACCTTATGGTTTCTGTAAAAATTGTATATGATAAAGAATATGTTAAAGAAAAATATCCTAACATGCCAGAAGAAGAATTTAGAAATATCGTTTGGCAAGATATAAAGCAGATAAACACGAAACTTCCAAAATATAAATATATGAAAAAATTAGTTTTAACAGATGAACCTATGATAAAAACAACAACTCAAAAGGTTAAGAGAAATGTTGAACTAAATAAAATGAGAAGTGAGCAAAAATAGTTAAATTCTAATTAAAATGATTTAAACAATATATCTAAATTTATAAGATTTAAGTAAAAATTAACAAAAACTCCAGTGATTTCTCACTGGAGTTTTTGCTTTGGTTTTTTATCCATTAGTCCGAGATGCTCTTAAAGGTTAGGCAGCGTTCTGCTCGTTGAAGATCTGAATCCACTCCAAGAAGAGTTCACGCATTTTCTTCTCTCTAAAGGCGTTGATTGAACACTTCAAAGAAGTGGTAGACTCCAAAACTTTGTAGAGAGAAGAGTAGGATCTTTCAGACAGATAGTAGCCAACCATAGGTGAACCGGCATCAAGGGCATACAACAGTTTGTCCCAATTCGGGTGACCGTTTCCGATCAAAAAAAACTGCTTTTTTACCCTCTGTTTGAATTCTTCAGGATAAACCATAGTTTTCCTCCTATAAAAAATTATTTTTTTCTATGCAGCCATCCTCTAGCTGAAAAAAATAGGAAACTACATTTGTATAATATAATTATACCATATTTTACAGAAAGCTACAATATTAATACTATTAAATTGTAAATTTTTTGTGAACAAACCTATAAAAATATCTTATAAATCAATACTTTTAGCAAAACTAAATGAAAAAATATCCTTATTTATCAAAAAAAACTATTGCAAATATTAAAAAAAATTGTTATGATATATAAGAGAAATTGTATAGGAGAATGATTAGTCAAAATGATAGAATTTAGAAACGTATCTAAGAAATATTCTACAGGTACTGAAGCAGTTAATAACGCAAATTTTATAATTGAAAAAGGTGAATTTGCATTTTTAGTAGGAAGTTCAGGCTCAGGAAAATCTACTTTAATAAAACTTATATTGAAAGAAGAGGAACCTACTTCAGGAAATATAATAATAAATGGTAAGGATACTACATTTTTAAAGAAAAGTAGAGTCCCATATTTAAGAAGAAGTATGGGAATAGTTTTCCAAGACTTTAGACTTCTTCCAGATAAAACAGTATATGATAATGTTGCTTATGCAATGTACATAGTTAGAGCAACGCAAAGACATATTAGAAGACAAGTTCCAATGGTACTTTCACTTGTTGGACTAAGTGGAAAAGCTAAAATGTATCCAAATGAATTATCTCGGAGGAGAACAACAAAGAGTGGCTTTAGCACGTGCTTTAGTTAATAATCCATCAATGCTAATTGCAGATGAGCCAACAGGAAACCTAGATCCAGATACAGCTTGGGAAATTATGAATTTATTAAATGAGATAAATATGAGAGGGACTACTGTAATTGTTGCAACACATGCAAAGGATATAGTTGATAAAATGAAAAAAAGAGTTATACAAATAGAAAAAGGCAATATTATAAGAGATGATAAAAAGGGTGGTTATAACAGTGAGATATAATATTTTTAGTTATTTAGTAGGAGAAGGTTTTAGAAATGTATTAAAAAATAAAAAATCTACAAGTGCTGCTTTAACAATAATGTGTATGGCAATGTTTGTATTCGGAATTTTCTTTATACTAGGAGAAAATATAAATTATGTTATGGAACAAGTAGAATCAGCACAAGGTATGCAAGTGTTTCTATATAAAGATACTACTGATACTGAGATAGAAGAAGTAAAAAGTAAGATCAGAGAGATAGAGGGAGTAAATACAATAGAATTTGTATCAAATATAGATGCTTTAAATGAAACAAAAGAAAATTTAGGCGAGTATGCAGAAGTTTATACAGATGGGCTTGAAGATTATTTTCAAGATTCTTTTATAGTAACATTAACAGATTTGGAACTAAATGAGCAAGTATATGGGCAAATAAAAGATATTGAACATGTTGAAGATATAACAAGTGCAAATGAAACAATAGCAAAGCTTGTTAATTTAACAAACGGCATAAGAATAGCGACATTTGTAATCTTAGTAATTTTAGTAATAATATCAATATTTATAATAACAAATACTATAAAACTTACAGTACATGCAAGAAGAAAAGAAATTTCAATTATGAAATATGTAGGTGCAACAAATAGCTTTATTAGATGGCCATTTATAGTTGAAGGTATCATAATAGGAGTAGTATCTTCTATAATTACAGTATTTATAGTAGGACTTGTTTATAACCTTGTTGCAAATGGAATATTACAATCAGATGTATTTAAAGCAATGGACTTAAAATTATATACATTTGCAGATATGTTCCAATTATTAATTATAACATATATTGTACTTGGTGCAGGAATAGGAATTTGTGGAAGCTCAATTTCTATGAGAAAGTACTTAGAAGTATAAAGGAGGATTACCTATGACAAAGAAAATAGTAGCAATACTTTTGATCTTAATATGTGTTCCAATTATGACACTTGCTACATCTAGTTCTGAATTAGAAAATAGGCGTAACGAATTACAAAACAGTATAAACGAAGCAGAAAACAGACATAATGAGGTACAAACGAACATTAATACTACAAAAACTGAACTAGAGAGTCTTAATGAGCAGATTGGAAAAAAACAATATGAGGTTGACCAAATAACTATTGAACTTGAAACACTTACAGCTGAGGTAGAAAAATTAACAGGAGAATTAAATGTAGCACAAGAAAAATATGATCATCAATATGATATGTTATGCAAAAGAATTGTGGCACAATATAAGAGAGGAAAAGTATCATATTTAGATGTACTTCTTGGTTCAAATAGTTTATCTGATTTTATATCAAATTACTATATTGTTAGAAAGATTGCAGAATATGATACAGAGTTATTGGAAGATATAGAAGAACAAAGACAATATATTGAAAGTGCAAAGATAGAAGTAGAAGGTAAACAATCACAAGTACAAGAAAAACAGGCACAACTTAAACTAGAACAAACTATATTGACAAATACAAAGATAAATAAAGATAAATTATTATCTCAATTAACTGACGAAGAAAGAGAATTACAAAATATAATAGATACAGCAAACGAACAACTAAGACAAACAGAGGAAGAATTAAGAAAATTAGCTGCACAACATGGAAATGGAGGTAACTATTCAGGAGGAGAACTTGAATGGCCTTGCCCAGGATATACTAGAATTTCATCTTATTTTGGGTATAGAGGATCTGCTGCAACTGGAGGAGTTGGAACAGCTAACCATAATGGCTATGATTTAGCAGCTCCACATTATACTGATGTAATTTCTGCTGAAAGTGGAACAGTTATAAAAGTTGTAAATGCCTGCTCTCATGATTATCCCAAAAATGCTAAAACGAAATGTAATTGCGGTGGAGGATATGGAAATTATCTTATGATTGACCATGGTGGACAACTAGTTACGTTATATGGACACTTAGCAAAAATAAATGTTAGTGTAGGAGAAAAGGTCTACAGAGGACAAAAAATTGGTGAAGTTGGATCTTGTGGCTGGTCTACAGGTTACCACTTACATTTCAGTGTAATTGCAAATGGCAAATATGTTAATCCAGGAAATTATTTTAACAGATAAATATAATAAATTCACTTAAAGGCCAAACCTTTAAGTGAATTTAAAATATTGTAATTATATTTATTTTTTTTAATACAATATAAAGAAGGGTGAGATATCATATGAAAGAAGAAAGTAAATGGCAAAAAATATATAGAGTTATTATGCTTATAATTGTAATTGCATTGATTACATTTGTAATAACAAGTATTTTATCAACAAGAGGTGTATTAAATTATAAATCTAATAATAATGTAACTCAAAAAATGGATGAACTCTTTGCAACGGTTGCAGAGCTTATCAACGAAAAGTACATAGGTGAAGTTAATGAAGAAGATTTAATAGATGGAGCATTAAAAGGATTAGCTGAAGGTGTAGGAGATGAGTATACTGCTTATTATACAAAGGAAGAACTTGAAGATTTCGAAACAGAAACTATTGGAAATTACATTGGAATAGGAGTATATTTACAGGCAATACCAGATGAAGGAATTATACAAATTGTTGAGCCTATGGATGGATCTCCTGCTGAAGAAGCTGGAATAAAACCAGGAGATATTGTACTAAAGGTTGATGGCGTAGAATATAAGCCAGAAGAATTAGAGAAATTAACAAATCATGTAAAAGGTGAAGCAGATAGTATAGTTGTTTTAACTGTTCAAAGAGGGGAAAAAGTACTTGATATAAATGTTGAAAGAAGAGAAATTCATATTAATTATGTAACAAGTGAAATTTTAGAAAATAATATTGGATATATCTACTTAGAAACGTTTGATCTTGGATGTGCAGATGATTTTAAAGAAGCATATGATGATCTTGCATCAAAAAATATAAAAGCGCTTATTGTCGATGTAAGGGATAATGGTGGAGGAATTGTAGATGAAGCACTAAAAATTGTGGATTTATTCTGCGAAAAGGGAGAAACAACATTAATAAAGGTTGACAAAGACGGAAAAGAGACTGTTGTAAAATCAAAAACAGATGCTACAATAAAGATACCAGTTGTAGTTCTTGCAAATATAGGAAGTGCAAGTGCATCTGAGATTTTAGTTTCAGATTTAAAGGATAATGGAAAAGCAGATATTGTTGGAGAAAAGACTTTTGGAAAGGGAGTAATACAAGAACTTATATATTTACCAAATGGAGGAGCATTAAAAGTAACATCTTCAGAGTACTGTACACCTAAAAGAGAAAAAATAAATGGAAAAGGAATAATTCCAAATTATGAAATACAATTTGATTATAATAATCCAGAGGTAGATGAACAATTAAATAAAGCAATTGAAGTTATAAAACAAAAATTGAACTAATTATAATTAAATATATAGAAAAAGAGAAAGTTCAAAAATATTAAAATTTAATGTAACTAATACTTAACTATTTTTCTTAAAGAGAACAAATAACGATACACTAAATATAATTTTAATATTTTTGAACAATTTATTTTATCTATAAATCGACGAATTACAAAAAAAATTAAAAAATTTTAAAATAACTATTGACAAATATCAATATTTTTAGTATACTAGAATTCGCCGAAGGAAAATGGGCGTATAGCTCAGTTGGTAGAGCATCTGCCTTACAAGCAGGAGGTCATAGGTTCGAGTCCTATTGCGCCCACCATTTTTTTGTTTTATATGGCCTGGTAGTTCAGTTGGTTAGAACGCTAGCCTGTCACGCTAGAGGTCGACGGTTCGAGCCCGTTCCAGGTCGCCATTTTTTTTATATATGGCTTGATAGCTCAGTTGGTAGAGCAGAGGACTGAAAATCCTCGTGTCAGTGGTTCGATTCCACTTCAAGCCACCAATATGAAGAGAGAATTAGTACATTCTCTCTTTTATTTTCGATTTTAAAGAACTTTTATTAAATTTTAACCAAAACATTTGCTAATTGTTAACATTTATGATAATATAAATAAAAACTAAAGGAGGAATATTTTAATGAGAAAAAATATAAAAACAACAGAAGCAATATTTCCAATGCCAGTATTAATGGTTGCAACATATAATGAAGATGGAAGTGTTGATGTAATGAATGCAGCATGGGGAACCATGTTATCTAGAGATCAAGTTATATTAAATTTAACAGAAACTCATAAAACAGTAAAAAATATTAAAGAACGAAAAGCATTTACAGTAAGCATTGCAGATAGCAAGCATGTTGTAGAAGCTGATTATTTTGGTATAGTATCAGGAAATAATACACCTAATAAATTTGAAAATAGCGGATTATCAGCAACAAAATCAGCAAACATTGATGCACCAATTATAAATGAATTTCCAATTTGCTTTGAATGTGAATTTATAGAATACCAAAATGATGAGTATGGAGCAGGAGTTATTGGAAAAGTAGTTAATGTTACTGCTGATGAAAGTGTGATAAGTGAAGATAAGGTAGATATTTCCAAAGTTAATGCAATATCGTTTGATCCATATACACACGGATATTATAAAGTTACAGAAAGAGTCGGAGAAGCATTTAAAGATGGATTACAATTAAAAAATAATAATATAAGAGAAGATTAAGTATGAACAAAAAAACAGAAGTAAAGGAAGTTAAAAGAGAAGAAGTTGCACAAAAGTGGGAAGAGTATTATGAATGGATACAATCTATTTATCCATTAAGAACCTTTGAAATCGAAGGTGAAAATGGAGAAATACTTATTTTCCATCATGGCTTTAGTCCAAAAGTTCCAAGTGAACAAACAACTTTACATTATTCTTTAATAGACAAAGAGTATAGTGAATATTTAGAAGAATTAATGAAATTACGTTTACAAGGAGAAGATTTACCAGAAAATAATAAAAAGGCATATAAGGCTAAAGGATTTATTTCTATAAACAGGAATGAAAAATATTTTAGTTTTGCTATTAATAAAGGCTATGAGGGAAATAATTATGATAGAATAATTTATGAAAATTATAGGAATATTCTAGAAATGTTAGGAATAGAAGATAAAGAACAATATGATGTAAAAATATTCGGAAATCCAAAAGCTGAAAATGCAAATCAAATTCTTTTAAGTTTTTCAAAGTCTAAAGATCCTATTAGGTTAGATAGATTAAACGCTATAATTGCATATGCTATAGAATTAAATATACCTATTAGTGAGATTGCAAATGCAATAAATAAAAATGAATTTAATGTAAAGTATTCTACTAATAATGGAATTCCACATTTTAAAAAATATGATTTTGAAAGATTTAAATCATTTGGAATTAAAGGACTAAGAGCTTCTTGCATGCATAATCATTTTATTAGAAATAGAAATTTTTCATTTATGAAATTTTTAGATGATGTTGATAAAGATGATGCTACATTAGAATTTAGGAGAATTTATGAAGCAATAAAAGAGGAACACCAAAGAATGAAAAATGAAGGAACAGAAATACCTGATAACCTAGAAAAATTTGGAGAATTAGAATATATTATATTAGATTGGGAGTATTGTGGACTATTATTTAAAAATGTTATACCAGAAATAAAAGAAATCATTAAGAAACAAGCAATAAGTGTATTTGATAAGTTTGATCCAGAACGTATGGAAGAGTGGAGCTATCATATGGATCGAAATTCAACTCAAACTTTAAAGATGCTAAGAGATGCTGGATTAATGGATAAAAATGCTTATATTGAATTATATCAAAAAGCATTAAATAGAGGTTACAACTTAAAAAAATTTGACTATGTAGCTAGAAAGTTTATAGATGACGAAGAAAGAAGAGCAGCACTTGAAGAGATAAATCAAAAACCATATTTGCCTCCTGAAATTTCGCAAAAAACACAAGAATTGGCAGGAAATTTGCTTGAAAAAGCTTTTATAGACCTAGAAGATCCGGATTCCGGAGAAAGATAATGGATATGAGAACTAAAACACAGAAAAAATAAAGAATAGTCTTTTGAGGCGGACGATGACCGCCTTTTTTTTAGCATAAAAAAGCGATATGCGACAAATATATCAATATGCATAAAAAAATACAAAAAATTTAGCAAAAAGTATTGACAAGTGCTAAAAAAAGTTATATCATATTAGCAGTCGAAAGAAAAGAGTGCTAAACATAAAGGGGTGAAAAAATACATGCTTGATGAAAGAAAAAGAAAAATCTTAAAAGAAATTATAGATGAATATATAGAATCCGCAGAGCC
This sequence comes from uncultured Clostridia bacterium, assembly GCA_947584805.1. Classification (GTDB taxonomy): domain Bacteria; phylum Bacillota; class Clostridia; order TANB77; family CAG-508; genus JAAWPK01. The sequence goes on from CANPWU010000001.1 coordinate 40,043, forward strand.
AGTAAGTTCAGCAGTAATTGTAGAAAAATATGAAACAGATATAAGTTCTGCAACAGTTAGAAATGATATGGCTGAACTTGAAAAAGCAGGGTATTTGGAAAAACCTCATACATCAGCAGGAAGAATTCCATCATCAAAAGGCTATAGATTTTATGTTGATGAATTATTACAAGATGATGATATAAGTTTAGAAGAAATAAAATATATACAAGAAAAGCTTGAAACAAAAATGACCGGAATTGAAGAACTTACCAAAATTGCGACAACAACTCTTTCCGAAATTACACATTATACAACAGTAAGTGTTAGTTCTAAAGCTTCTAAGCAAATAATAGAAGAAATAAAATTTGTTTTACTGGGTTCAAGAATGCTTATGGGAATAATTATGACAGATACAGGATTAGTTCGTGAAACTATTATAAAATTTGAAGAAGATATAACGCAAGAACAAGTTGATACTTTAAATTATTTCTTTAATAATAGATTAAAAGGTGAACCACTAGATAAGATAGATACTTCTTTTGAAGAATATATATTAAGAGAATTAAAATACAGTGTAAATATTATTAAACCTATTATAGAACAGATAAAAAAATTAGTTGAGGAAGAAGAAAAAATCTATTTAGAAGGTGCAAATAAATCATTTGAACTTCCAGAATTTAAGAGCTTAGAGCTCGCCAAGAATTTTGTAAATATACTTGATACAAAAGAAGTTATGTTAGATATATTAGATAGCGGATTTGCAGACGATATTAAAGTATATATTGGTGATGAAAATGATAGTGAAGAACTAAAAGATTTTAGTATTGTCACATTTAAGCATTCAGTTGGAGAAAAAGATGTAGGAACTATAGGCATAATTGGTCCAAAGAGAATGAATTATTCAAAAGTAATTTCTGTTATGAAATATATTAGTAAAAAACTTAATGATGATTTTAAATAATATTACGAAAAGGAGGAAAACTATGGAGGAAAACGAAAAACAAGAAAATATTGAACTTAAGGAAGAAAAAGTACAAAATGGAGCAGATTTAGAAATCCAAAAAATGCAAGAAGAACTTGATAATACAACAGATAGATTAAAAAGAATTATGGCTGAATTCGATAATTTCAAAAAAAGAAATGCAAAAGAGCGAGAAATGCTATATAATTCTATTTTAGGAGATGTTGTTTGCAAACTACTTCCTGTTTTAGACAACTTAGAAAAAGCAGAAAGTGCAGAAGGAGCAGATGAAAATTACAAAAAAGGAATAGATTTAGTTTTAAAACAATATATTGATGTTCTTAATTCTTTTGGAGTTACACAAATTGAAAGCGTAGGAAAAACTTTTGATCCTGAACTTCACGAAGCTGTAAGTATGGTACAAGATGAGAATTTAGGTGAAAAAGAAATAAAAGAAGAATTTAGAAAAGGATATAAACTAGGTGACAGAGTAATAAGACATGCAATGGTAATAGTAAATCAATAAAATAGTCATTAATTTTTAAAATATAAATTTTACAAAAGATAGAAAATATGAAAACAAAAATTTAGGAGGAAAATAGTATGGGAAAAATTATAGGTATAGACCTTGGAACAACAAACTCATGTGTAGCAGTTATGGAAGGAGGAGAACCAGTAGTTATTACTAATGCAGAAGGAAATAGAACAACTCCATCAGTTGTTGCATTTTCTAAAAATGGTGAAAGACTAGTTGGACAAATTGCAAAACGTCAAGCTGTTACAAACCCAGACAACACAATTATCTCTATAAAGAGAGATATGGGTTCAAATAGAAAAGTAAAAATTGAAGGAGATGAATTTACTCCTCAAGAAATATCAGCAATGATACTTCAAAAGTTAAAAACAGATGCAGAAAATTATTTAGGACAAAAAGTAACTCAAGCAGTTATCACAGTTCCTGCATACTTTAGTGATTCTCAAAGACAAGCAACAAAAGACGCAGGAAAGATTGCTGGTCTTGAAGTTTTAAGAATTATAAACGAACCAACAGCTGCAGCACTTGCTTATGGTATGGATAAAGAGGAATCAGATAAAAAGATAATGGTATATGACTTAGGTGGAGGTACATTCGATGTATCAATACTTGATATTGGAGATGGAGTATTTGAAGTTTTAGCAACAGCAGGAAATAACAGATTAGGTGGAGATGACTTTGACCAAAGAATTATTGACTACCTAGTAGAAGAATTTAAGAAAGCACAAGGAATAGATTTATCACAAGATAAAATGGCTATGCAAAGACTAAAAGAAGCTGCAGAAAAAGCAAAAATTGAATTATCAGGTGTAGGTCAAACAAATATTAATTTACCATTCATTACAGCAGATAGCACAGGACCTAAACACTTAGATATTACTTTAACAAGAGCAAAATTTGAAGAGTTAATAAGAGACTTAGTAGATTCAACAATTGGACCTGTTAATCAAGCTCTTAAAGATGCAGGAATCTCAGCTTCAGATTTACACAAAGTATTGCTTGTTGGTGGATCTACAAGGGTTCCATGTGTTCAAGAAGCTGTTAAGAAGATTACAGGAAAAGAAGCTGATAAAGGAATTAACCCTGATGAATGTGTTGCAATTGGTGCTGCAATTCAAGGTGGCGTACTTTCTGGAGATGTTCAAGATTTATTATTACTTGACGTAACTCCATTATCACTAGGAATTGAAACATATGGTGGAGTATTTACAAAATTAATTGAAAGAAATACAACAATTCCTACAAAGAAATCACAAATTTTCTCAACAGCAGCAGATGGTCAAACAAGTGTTGAAGTTCACGTATTACAAGGTGAACGTGAAATGGCAGCATATAACAAGACTTTAGGTAGATTCCAATTAACAGGAATACCAGCAGCACCAAGAGGAGTACCACAAATTGAAGTAACATTTGATATAGATGCAAATGGTATAGTTCACGTTTCAGCAAAAGATATGGCTACAGGAAATGAACAAAATGTATCAATTACTGCAAGCTCTAACCTTTCTGATGAAGATATTCAAAAAGCTGTAAAAGATGCTGAAGCTCATGCAAGCGAAGATAAGAAGAAAAAGGATGAAATAGAAGTTAGAAATAACGCAGAAAGCTTAGTATATAATTGTGAAAAAACAATGAATGAGCTTGGAGATAAGATAAGCGGAGAAGAAAAAGCTAAAGTTGAAACAGAAATAGATAGCGTAAAGAAAGCTCTTGAAGGAACAGATACAGAAAGCATTAAACAAGCTACAGAAAAATTAACACAAGTATTCTATGAATTATCTGAAAAATTATATAAACAAGCAAATCCAAATGCTGGAAATCCAGGAGCAGATGCTGGAGCAGGAGCTAATGCTGGTGGCCCAACAGAGGGAGCAGACGGAAATGTTTATGATGCGGACTACAATGTAGAAAACAATGATAATCAATAGTTTAAATATTAAAATGAAAAATATAGTTAATTCTGCTAAAGAATTAACTATAGCTTTTCATATTTAAATAGGAGTAAATACTATGGCAGATAAAAGGGATTTTTACGAGGTTTTAGGAGTAAGCAAAACAGCAACAGATGAAGAAATAAAAAAGGCATATAGGAAACTTGCAAAAAAATATCATCCTGATGCTAATCCAGATAATAAAAAAGAAGCAGAAGCAAAATTTAAAGAAGTAAATGAAGCTTATGAGACATTATCAGATAAGCAAAAAAGAGCTATGTATGATAGGTTTGGAGCAAACGGACCACAAGGTGGATTTGAAGGAGCAGGACCTAATGGTGGTGGCTATTATTCTTATAGTACATCAGGTTTTGATGGATTTGATATAGATTTAGATGATATTGTTTCTTCAATTTTTGGTGGAGGACGCTCAAGAAGAAGAGAAAGAACGCAAAACGGACCTAGCAAAGGCGCTGATTTAAGAAATGATATAGAAATTAGTTTTGAAGAAGCATACTTAGGAGTAAAGAAAACAATTACATTGTATCGTGAAGAAGTATGTGATGTGTGCCATGGAAATGGTGCAAAACCAGGAAGCAAAATAGACACATGTACTGTTTGTGGTGGAACTGGACAGATAAGACAAATACAGTCAACTTTATTTGGACAAATGCAAACTTCTAGAACATGTACTGCATGCCGGACGGTAGTGGAAAAATAATTCGTGAGGTTTGTGAAAAGTGCAAGGGAAAAGGAAAAGTAAAGAAACAAACCAGAATTTCTGTTACAATACCTGCTGGAATTGATGATAGTCAGACAGTAGTTTTGAGAAATGAAGGAGCACCAGGAAGCAATGGAGGACCAAATGGAGATCTATATATTGTTGTTCATATAAAACATCATCCTTTATATGAAAGAAAAGATATAAATGTTTTATGTGATATACCAGTTACAATAACACAAGCAACACTAGGGGCAGATATAAAGGTACCTATGGTTGATGGAACTGATGAAATTTTTAGAATTCCAGAAGGAACTCAAACAGGAACTAAATTTAGAATCAGACAAAAGGGATTTACAAGTATAAATCGGAAAATATAAAGGAGACTTTATATTTACAGTTGTTGTACAAACACCGAAGAGACTTTCAAAAGAACAAAGGGATTTACTAGAAAAACTTGCAAAAACCATGAATGAGCAACCACCGGTAAAAAGAAAAGGAATATTTGGATAAAATAAAATGAGTCTTATGAAATGCAACTTAAAGTGCATAGCATAAGACTCATTTTTTGCTGTCATGCAAAGATCAAAATAAGGATAACAATGATTATCAGTGTATGAAGAATTGCACGAGCAGCTTCTACTGAAACGTGAAAAGAATCACGAATCAGATTGGTCAGGCTTTGATAAATATAATCCACTATGGATTTAAGCAAAGCCCTAAACAGCCGATAAATGAGAAAGATAATCAAGAAAAAGATAATCCAACCCATTTATTCTCACTCCTTTCTAGAGTAATAAATATATTATAGCACTTTATTTACATAATGTCAAAAGCGCCAAACTAATTAGATAAAATACTTATAAAATTTATCAAAAAAACTTGTAATTATTTGAAATATTGATATAATATAAGAAGTAGAAAAACGTAAGAAAGTGAGGAATATATAAATGAAAAAAGTTGCAATACTTGCAAACGGAGGAGATGTTTCTGGATTTAATGCAGTTATAAGGGGAATTGTTAAAACTGCAGAAAATAACGGAATTAAATGTTATGGGGTAATTGAAGGATATAAAGGACTTCTTGAAAATAATTATATTGAGCTTGATTCATATTCAAATGCATCAGGAATTTTATATAAAGGTGGTTCAATAATTGGATCTTCTACAAATGCAAATGTATTTAACTATAAAGTAGAAGAAGATGGAAAAATAGTTTACAAGGATTTATCTGATATATGCGTTAAAAATGTAAAAAAAGATGGATTTGATTGTATTTTTACACTTGGAGGAGATGGAACGCAAAAGTCTGCAAGAGATCTATATTTAAAAGGATTAAATATAATAGGAGTTCCAAAAACAATAGATAATGATGTTGCATGTACTGATATTACTTTTGGATATAACACAGCAGTATCTGTTGCAATGGAAGCATTAGATAGATTACATTCAACAGGAGAAACACATCACAGAATAATGGTTCTAGAAGTTATGGGAAGATATGCTGGATGGATAGCACTAGAATCTGCTATTGCAGGTGGAGGAGATGTTGCACTTATACCAGAGATCCCATTTGATTTAAAGAAAGTGGCTAAAAAAATAAAAGAAAGAATAAAAAAAGGAAAGAGATTTAGTTTAGTTGTTGTTGCAGAGGGTGCAATGCCAAAAGATGGAGAAATTACTGTTAAAAGTACAAGAAATAATGGAACTGGAGTTGATAATACTAAACTCGGAGGAATTGGAGAAAAAGTTGCAGAAGAACTTCAAAAACTTACAGGACTTGAGGCAAGAAATACAACTCTTGGTTATATGCAAAGAGGAGGAACTCCAACAGCTTATGATAGAGTTCTTTCTACAAAATATGGAGCAAAAGCAATGGAACTTGCATTAGAAGGAAAATTTGGTGTACTTACAGTTCTAAAAAATGGAAAACTTGATTCAGTTCCACTAGAGAAAGTTGTAGGAAAAAACAAAGAAATTGGTGCTGTTTCTGGAAATACTAAAGAGAGCAATTTAAGAAGAGTTACAATGGATGATGATTTAGTTAAAACTGCAAGAAATATAGGCATTTCATTAGGAGATTAATTGTTACTGAAATAATAATTTATTCAAAAAGTTTCCGCCTAACTTTGGGAGTAATATATATTAATTTGACTTGCTCCTTACTGGCTAACGCCATTCGCCTAGGGTCATTTCCGTTCCGAGGGAGCTTCCCTGCGCGTCGCTACGTAAATTAATATATATTACTTCCAAACGGCTGAAAACTACTTGTATATTATTTCACTAACAATTAATTCATAGTTATAAAAGATAGGAGCTAGCAGAATGATAAATTTTAAAGAAGAAATAGCAAAAGCTATAGCAAAAAAAATAGAGATAAATTATGATGAGATATTGCTAAGTATAGAAATTCCAAAGGAAGAAAAACAAGGAGATTATGCATTTCCTTGTTTTAGACTTGCAAAGGTTTTAAAAAAATCTCCGCAAGCTATTGCAGAGGAAATAAGCAAAGAGCTTGAATTAGATGAAGCTTTAATCAAAAAAACAGAAGTAATTGGCGGATATCTTAATTTTTTTGTAAACAAAGAGGCTATAGCAAGAACTGTTGTAGAAGAAATTAAAAATAAGAAAGAAGATTATGGTAAATCAGATTTTGGAAAAGGAAAGAATATTATTGTAGAATATTCTTCTCCCAATATTGCAAAACCTTTCCACATAGGACATTTAAGAACTACATTAATTGGACGTGCTCTATATAATACATATAAATATCTTGGATATAACACAATTGGTATTAATCATTTAGGAGATTATGGAACTCAATTTGGAAAGATGATTGAGGGATATAAAAGATGGCATGAAGAATATAATTTTGAGGATCCAATTGAGGATTTAACTAAAATATATGTTAGAATTAATGAGCTTTGCAAAGAAGATGAAGAAGTACTTGAAATTTGCAGAGAGAATTTCAAAAAACTTGAAGAAAGAAATGATTATGAAGTAACTCTTTGGAAAAAAATGAAAGAGCTAAGTTTAGAGGAATTTAACAAAATATATGATTTATTAGATATTAAGTTCGATTCTTTAAATGGAGAAGCTTTTTATTCTGATAAAATGCAAGAGGTAATAGATAAGCTAGAAAGTACTGGAAAACTTGTGGAATCACAAGGAGCAAAAATAATTGACTTAAGCGATAAAGGAATGTCTCCTTGTATGATTTGCAAGTCAAATGGTTCTAGTATTTATGCAACACGTGATTTAGCTGCTATTCTTTACAGGGCAAGAGAATATGACTTTGATAAATGTCTATATGTTGTTGCATATGAGCAGAATTTGCATTTTAAACAAATATTTGAAGTTGCAAAATTACTTGGATTGGATGAAAAATATATCAATGGATTAGAACATGTATCATATGGTATGGTACATTTAAAAACAGGAAAAATGTCTACACGTGAAGGAAATGTGATAAAGGTAAAAGATCTACTTGATGAATCTATAGAAAGAGCAAATAAAATTTTAGAAGAGAAAAATCCAAATATCCAAAATAAAGAAGATATTGCAAAGAAAGTTGGTATTGGTGCAATTATTTTTAATGATTTGGCAAATAGTAGAATAAAAGATGAAATCTTTGACTGGGATCAAATTTTAAATTTCCAAGGAGAAACAGGACCATACATGCAATATATATATGTAAGGACTAAAAGTGTTCTTGAAAGTGCAAATTCTGAAATTGATATGAATAATATAGATGTTTCAAAGTTATTAGATGATGAGTCTGTAAAAGTTTTAAAAGATATATATAAATTTGAAGATATTCTAAAGAGTGTTACAGATAAAAATGAACCATACATACTTTCAAGATATCTTATAGAACTTGCAAAAGATTATAGTACTTTTTATAATACATATAAAATTTTAGTAGAAGATAAAGCTACACAAAATGCTAGATTATTTTTAACTTATATGGTAAATATTGTTTTAAATTCAGGTGCTAATATACTTGGAATTAAAATGCCAGATAGAATGTAGATTTATTAATTTTATATTTATTTTATTGATTTTTATAATTTCATAAGATATAATATTTAAGGTACTTTTGTTTATTATATAAAGGAGAAAATTATGGCTAATCAAAAGAAAACAGTAGGGAAACATAGTAAAGATTTTGATGAAGAAAAAATAGAAGATAATAGAAAAAATAGCAAGAAGAAAAATAAAAAAAAGAAAAAGAAATCGTCTAAAATTGTTAGAATAATAAAGAAAATATTGATATTATTTATTATATTTATTGTTATAGCTCTTGGAATTATTGCGGGTTATGCATATAATTTATGGAGTCAAATTGATCATGATAATGATTTTGATAAAAATCAAATAGAAATAAATGAAGGGGTATCAACGAAGGGTTATTATAATATATTATTGTTTGGAGTGGATGCAAGAAATCAAGAAAACAGTTATGAAGGTTCTTTAAGTGATGTTATTATGGTTGTTAGTATAAATCAAGATACTAAAAAAATAAAAATTGCATCTGTTTATAGAGATACATATTTGCAAATTACAGGAAAATCATTTGATAAAGTAACTCATGCATTTAAGAGTGGAGGACCTGCTCTTTCAATGAGTACGATAAACACTAATTTGGATTTAGATATTACAGATTATGTTGCAATAAACTTTAATGTTGTTGTGGATGTTGTAGATGCGGTTGGTGGAGTTACGCTAGATATAACTCGGAGAAGAAGTTAAATATATTAATGAATATATAGATGAAGTTAATAAAACAACTGGACATAAATCAAAACATATAACAAAAGCAGGAACGTATACTTTAGATGGTGTACAAGCCACGGCTTATGCTAGAATTAGATATACTGCTGGAGGAGATTGGAAAAGAACAGAAAGACAAAGACAAGTTTTAAGTTTGGTATTTGAAAAAATTAAGACTATGAAAATTTCTGAACTTAATAATCTTGCCAATACTATACTTAAGGAAGTTTCTACAAATATAAATACTTATCAAGTCTTGTATTTGGCTTCTCAAGCTGGAGCATATGAGATAGAAGAAACAAAAGGATGGCCAGGAGAAGTTGCTGATTATCAACCAAATGGAATATGGTATGGGGTTCCAAGAAATCTTGAAAAAGAAGTAAAAGAATTACATGAATTTTTATTCGATGAAGAAAATTATGAGGTTTCAAGCAATGTTAAGAGCATTAGTAATGCTTTAATTAAAAAAACAGGTATAAAATAATTATTGACTTTTTAACTAAATTATTAGATAATTAATATGATAAAATACAAAAGATATTTGCATAAAATACAAAGGAGGAATTAAAATAATGTATTTATTTAATAAGATAACAGTAAATCCACAATTGCCTAAAAGAATAGAGAAATTATCAGTTGTTGCAAATAATTTATGGTGGTCATGGAATTCTGATTTTTTAAGATTATTTAAAATGATAGATATTGACCTTTGGGAAAATATAGGAAAAAACCCTACAAAATTTTTGAAATTAATATCACAGGAAAAATTAGAAGAATACTCTAAAAAACCAGAGTTTTTAAAAGAGTATGATAGAATAATAAATAATTTTGAATCTTATATGAATAGTAAAAATACTTTATTTTCTAAAAAATATCCAGAAAATAAAAATGATTTAATTGCATATTTTTCAGCTGAATATGGTTTAGATGAAATTATGCAAATATATTCAGGTGGACTTGGAATTCTTTCAGGAGATCACCTAAAAGCTGCAAGTGATTTAGGAATTCCAATTGTAGGAATTGGACTTTTATATAAAAAAGGATATTTCCATCAAGTTATAAATGGAGCGGGAAGACAAGAAAATACATATTATGATATAGATTTAGAAAATCTTCCAATTACACCTGTTTTAGATGAATTTGGAAATGATTTAATAATAGATTCAAGAATTCAGAGAAAAAGATTATTTTTAAAAGCTTGGCAAGTCAATATAGGACGTGTTAAATTATATTTATTAGATTCTGATATTGATGAAAATGTTGATCAAGATTTTAGAGAAATAACAAAATATTTATATGGAGGAGATCAAGAAACAAGAATAAGACAAGAGATTGTTTTAGGAATGGGAGGAACAAACTTACTAGATAGATTAAAATTATCTCCAACTGTTTATCACATGAATGAAGGACATTCTGCATTTATGCTACTTGAGCTTGCAAGAAAATTAGTAGAAGAAAAGAAAATTTCATTTAGAAATGCAATTAGTATAGTTTCTTCTAAGACTGTATTTACAACACATACACCAGTTCCTGCAGGTAATGATATTTTCCCTATTGAACTTATGGAAAAATATTTTAAGAACTTCTGGCCAAGACTAGGAATAGAAAGAGAAGAATTTTTAAGACTTGGAATGAATCCAAAAGAAGAACTAGAGCCTGGATTCAACATGGGAATATTTGCTTTAAAAATAGCAGGAAAGAAAAATGGAGTTAGTAAATTGCATGGTGGAGTTTCAAGAGAACTATTTGGAGATATTTGGCCTGATATTGCAGCTAATGAGTCTCCAATTGGCTATGTTACAAATGGCGTACATACTTGTTCATGGCTTGCACCTACAATGAAAGAGTTATATAATAAATATTTACAACCATATTGGCAAGATAATATACATATAAGAAGTACATGGGATAGAATATATAATATTCCAAATAAAGAATTATGGGATGTTCATTATTCTAGAAAATTAAAACTTTTACAATTAGTTAGAACAAATACAATTAATAGGCTTAGAAGAAACGGAATGAGATATGATGATATAATGGATATTGTATCAAAACTTGATCCGAATGCTCTTACAATAGGATTTGCAAGAAGATTTGCAACATATAAGAGGGGCACATTGATTTTCCGTGATTTAGAAAGAATTACACAAATTTTAAATAATAGTAAAACACCAGTACAAATTATATTTGCAGGAAAGGCTCACCCAAGAGATATTGAGGGGCAAGATTTAATTAGACAGATACATGAAATTTCAATGAAGCCACAATTTAAAGGCAAGATTTTCTTCCTTGAAGATTATGATATTGCGATGTCAAGATATTTAGTAAGTGGAGTAGATATTTGGTTAAATAATCCAAGACGTCCTATGGAAGCATCAGGAACAAGCGGACAGAAGGCTTCTATAAATGGCGTATTAAACTTTAGCATATTAGACGGCTGGTGGGTAGAAGGCTACAATAAAGAAAATGGTTGGATTATTGGAAAAAATAAAGATTATGATTCATACGAAGTACAAGATAATGAAGACTCACAAAGCATTTATGATACACTAGAAAATAAAATAATACCTATATATTATCAAAGAGAAAATGGAGAAGAATTTTCTAATAAGTGGGTAGAACTTATGAAAAATTCTATTGTATCAACTGCAGGAGAATATAGTACAGCCAGAATGCTTATGGATTATACAGAAAAAATGTATATACCACTTTGCAATTTATATAATAAATATTATTCAGATTTGGAAAATGTAATAAGATTTAATGAATGGTTAGATGATATAAAGAATAGATGGGATGGTATCAAGATAAGGCAATTAGATAATTTAAATGGAGTAGTTATTGATGCAGGCAATAATATTGAAGTAAAGTGTGAAGTTGATCTTCAAAATATTGATCCTAAATATATATCTGTTCAAGTATATTCTGGAAAAGTTCTAGAAAACGGAATTTTAGAAGATATAAGTGTAAAAGAAATGGAACCTGAAGAAAAAAATAGTAATATTTATAAAGCAAAAATAAGCTTAACCACAGGTGGAGATTATGGTTATACCTTTAGGGTAATGCCAAAACATGAAATGGTACTTGATGCACAAAATTTAAATCTAATAAAATGGATTACAGATGATATGCAAAAGAAATAAAAATTATAAAAAATTCAAAAAAACTATTGCAAAAAATATATAAAGAAATATATAATATAAATATATTGAAATTTAAAAATAAATACAAATGAAAAGGAGGAATAAAAATGCTAGTTATAGATTTAACTCAACCACTTATTGCACTTCTTTGTATAGCTTCTATAATTTGTGCAATTTTCTTAGGACATGAAATCAAAAGAGCGGTAGTACCAGCAGTTGCACTAGTATTATGTATTGCGTTATTATTGGTTCATACTTTCCAATTATTTATATTTGGAGTAAACTATATAGAATATCAAAATATACTTTCAATTTCAATGATATATGACTTTGGATTTATATTAATTACATACTTATCTTACTTGTGGATAGATGACATTGAAGCAAAGTATAAAAACAAAAAAAATATTGACAATAGTTTAGAATGGTTTTGGAGTAAAATAGTATAGTTTAGAAAATATTTAGAAAAAATTAAATTGCAGTACATATAAGCTTATATATGTACTGCGTTTTATATATAAAAGATAAGGAGAAATAAATATGGGAAAATTAATAGTAATTGATGGAACAGATGGAAGCGGAAAAGAGACACAAATGAAAATTTTGAAGAATAAATTAAATGAAAAAAATATTGATTTTAGGAGAGTGAGTTTTCCAAATTATGATTCTCCTTCTTCTAGTTTAGTAAAAATGTATTTAAGTGGAGAGTTTGGAACAGATTCAAATACTATAAGTCCATATATTGCTTCAACTTTTTATGCTGCTGATAGATATGCAACATATAAAAAAGATTTAGAAGAATATTATATATCTGGTGGACTTATACTTGCAGATAGATATACAACTGCAAATATGATTCATCAAGCTGGAAAAATACATAACTTTGAAGAAAGAAAAAAATTTTTAAATTGGCTTTGGGATCTTGAATTTAATATATATAAAATTCCAATTCCAGATAAAGTATTTTTCTTAAATATGCCAACTGAAATTGCTTTAAAATTAATAGAAAATAGAAAGAATAAATTTGATGAAAACGCAGTAAAAGATATTCATGAAAGAGACAAAACACATTTAATAAATAGCTATAATGCTGCATGTGATGTCGCAAAAGATTATAATTGGGATGTTATTAATTGCACAGAAAACGGAATATTAAGAACAAGAGAAGAAATAGGAGAAGAAATATTTAAGGCTGTTGAGGCGATATTATGAAAATAGGTTTTTTTGGAGGCTCATTTAATCCTCCAACAAATGGACATATTAATTTAGCTAAAAAAGCAATTAGTGAATGTAATTTAGATAAAGTTATATTTGTCCCAATGGGAGATTTATATGAAAAGAAAAATCTTGTAAGTGCAAAACATAGATTTAATATGTTAAAAATTGCATGCTTAAGTGATAATGTAAATAATTTTGAAGTCTCTGATTTAGAAATTAAAGAAAAGAAAAGATTATTTGCAATTGAAGCTTTTAGAATAATTGAAAAAAAATATCCAGAAGCAGAAAAATTTTTTATAATGGGAGCAGATAATTTTATAAATATACTAAATTGGAAAGAAAGTGAAGAACTTTTAAATAAATATAAATATATAGTTTTTGAAAGGGAAAATATAGATATAAAAAAGTTTATAAATGAAAATTTGAAAAAATATAAAGTACAAGTTATGGTAATAGAAAACATTGAACATAAAGCTACAAGTTCAAGCAAATTTAGAGAAAAAAGACAAGAAAATAATATACAAAATATTGTTCAAAAAGAAGTGCTAGATTATATTATAAAAAACAAAATATATTGCTAAAGTAAAATTTTTATAAAAATTTTCAAAAAATTAACAAAAACTTAAAAATATATGATACAATAACAAAGTAGGTTTAAAAGTTTTTGATCTATAATGAAAAAATAGAAAGGAAAAATAAAAAATGGAGGACGTAAAGTATAAACGTGTGCTTCTAAAGTTAAGCGGAGAAGCACTTGCAGGAGATAACAAAACAGGAGTATATGCAGAAGTAATAGGAAAGATTTGCGATGAAATAAAAAAAGTAGTTGAAATGGGAGTACAAGTTGGAATAGTAGTTGGAGGAGGAAACTTTTGGAGAGGAAGATATGGACATCAAATGGAAAGAACAACATCTGATTATATGGGAATGCTTGCAACAGCAATGAATGGACTTGCTCTTCAAGATACATTAGAGGCAAGAGGAATAAAAACAAGACTTCAAACAGCAATTGAAATGAGACAAATTGCAGAACCATATATAAAGAGAAAAGCAATAAAACATTTAGAACATAATAGAGTTGTTATATTTGCTTGTGGAACTGGTAACCCATATTTTACAACAGATACAGCTGCAGCATTAAGAGCAGCAGAAATAGATGCAGAAGTAATCTTACTTGCTAAGACAATTGATGGAGTATATTCAGCTGATCCAAAAATAGACAGTTCAGCTGTTAAATATGATAAAATATCATATATTGATATTTTAAATAAAGACTTAAAAGTTATGGACTCAACTGCAACCTCACTTTGCAGAGACAATAATATTCCACTTCGTGTATTTGCAATTGCAGAACCTGAGAATATAGTAAAGATAATCAAAGGAGAAAATATAGGTACGGTAGTAGAATAATTTAAGGGAGGAAATTTTATGGATTTTAGCAGTGTTGAAGAAAGAATGGATAAAACAATTAGTGTTTTAAATGAAAATTTTGCAGAAATAAGAGCAGGAAGAGCAAATCCTGCAATACTTAATAAAATTAAAGTAGATTATTACGGAGTTTCAACTCCAATAAGCCAAGTTGCAGGTATATCAGTACCAGAGGCAAGATTAATTTTAATTCAACCTTGGGATATGAGTATTTTAAAAGAAGTAGAAAAGGCAATACTTGCATCAGATATAGGAATTACACCAAATAATGACGGAAAGGTAATAAGACTTGCTTTCCCTGAATTAAATGAAGAAAGAAGAAAAGAAATAGTAAAAGAAATTAAAAAAATTGCAGAAGAAGCAAAAGTTTCAATTCGTTCAATAAGAAGAGACGGATTAGATGAAGCTAAAAAAGAACAAAAAGATGGAAACATAACAGAAGATGATTTAAGAAATGCAGAAACTAAAATTCAAAAATTAACAGATAGCAAAATTGAAAAAATAGACGAAATTCTTGCAAATAAAGAAAAAGAAGTAATGAGTGTTTAAGAAAGGCACAAAAATGGATTTTAAAGAAGAATTAAAAAAATATGTAGACATTGTAAATGCTGAACTTGAAAAGCATGTAAGACATGAGAAATGCCCAGAAGAGATGCTAAATGAATCTATGGCATATAGTTTAATTAGTTCAGCAAAAAGATTAAGACCCATACTTATGATAACAACTTATAAATTATTTAAAGATAATTATGAAACAGTATTTCCATATGCTACTGCAATGGAAATGATACATAATTTTTCTCTTATTCATGATGATCTTCCAGGAATCGATAATGATGATTTTAGACATGGAAAGCCTACTAATCACAAAAAATTTAATGAATCAACAGCAATACTTGCAGGAGATGCACTTTTAAATAATGCATATATTGTAATAAGTAATGATATTTTAAAAGAAAAAGATATAGAACTTAGAGAAAATAAAATTAGGGCTTTTAATGAACTTAGCGTAGCAGTTGATAGAATGATTGCTGGTGAATATGTTGATACTGAATTTGAAGGAAAAGAAATTTCAAATGAGTATTTAGAATATATGCATAATAATAAAACAGGAGCATTAATAAAGGCATCTGTAAAATTAGGAGGAATTCTTGCTGGAAAGTCAGATGAAGAGTTAAAAAATCTTATACAATATGCAGAAAAAATTGGCCTTGCATTTCAAATTAAAGATGATATTTTGTCAGAAATTGGGGATGAAAAAATCTTAGGCAAACCAGTTGGAAATGATAGGGAACATGGAAAAGTTACATTCGTTACAAAATATGGATTGGAAAAAGCAAAAGAAATTTTAGAAGACACAATAAAAGATGGCATAATGAACTTAAAAGAATATGGAGAAAAAGCCGAATTTTTAAGAGAACTTGCTTTATATATTAGAGATAGACAAAAGTAGAAATTAAAATGTAGTTTTAGGAAGGAATGAAATTAAAAATGAACACGCTACCTATGCATATTGCGATAATAATGGATGGCAACAGAAGGTGGGCAAAAGCTCATGGAATGAATGCAAAGCAAGGACATACTGCAGGAGCGGAAACTTTAAAAAGAATATCTAAATATGCTAATAAAATTGGAATAAAGTATCTTACAGTTTATGCATTTTCTACGGAGAACTGGAAAAGAAGTGAAGAAGAAGTCGGAGCATTAATGTTACTTTTTAAAACTTATTTGAATGATTTGATTTCAGCTGTAGATACAGAAAATATTAGAATTAAAATATTTCGGACATCTCGAGACACTTCCAGATAATTTACAAGATAGTATAAAAAAAGCAATGGATAAAACAGAAAATAATACAGGACTTACGCTATGTATAGCATTTAATTATGGTGGAAGGGATGAAATTACAAAAGCTATTAGAGAAATTGCATCAGATGTTAAAGATAACAAGATTCAGATTAATAACATAGATGAAAATTTGGTAAATAGTTACTTATATACAAAAGATGAACCAGATCCAGACTTGTTGATTAGAACAAGTGGAGAAATTAGATTAAGCAATTTTTTACCTTGGCAATTAGTTTATTCAGAATTTGTATTTGTAGAAAAATATTGGCCGGATTTTTCAGAAAAAGATTTGGAGGAAGCAATAGAAACATATGAGAAAAGAAATAGAAAATTTGGAGGAAAATAAACATATGGATTTAAAAAGAATTCTAACATCTGTTTTAGGATTACCTGCAGTTATAGCAATAATAGTTTTTGGAAACAATATAGTAGTAGATATATTTTTTGCAATTGTTGCAATAATTGCTATAAATGAGTATTTTAATGCATTTGAAAAGGGTAAGACAGCAAAGCCTATTAAATGGATAGGGTATATAGTTGCATTAAGTCTTGCGGTACTTAGGTTTTTTCATTTAGAATCATCTCTTTTAGATGTAAGTAGTGATATGATAATTATGATGTTTGTTTTAGTTATTTTTGCAGTATTTGTTGTATTTTTTCATATTTTAAATTCAGGAATGAAAACAACAATTGTTGATGGAGCTGTGACTATTTTTGGAATATTATATATACCAGTACTTATAATGTTTCTTACATTAATATATTCGGCAAAAAATGGAGTGATTTTAATTTGGTATGTTTTAATTTGTGGTTGGGCTACAGATATTTTTGCATATCTTGCGGGAAAAATTTTGAATGCTAAAAAGCATAAGTTTAGCAAAATAAGCCCTAACAAGTCTATTGAAGGATGTGTTTCAGGAGCAGTTGGAGCAATGATTGTTTCATTAATCTATACAATAATATGTAATACATATTTCTTTACAAATATATCATATATATATATTATACTTATTTCACTATTACTCAGTGTAATTGGGCAAGTAGGAGATTTCGCAGCATCTAGTATTAAAAGATATAATGGAATTAAAGATTATAGTAATTTAATACCAGGTCATGGTGGAATGTTAGATAGAATAGACAGTATATTATTTATTGCACCAGTTGCATATGTGTTACTTTTAAATATTTAGGGGGAATTTTTTTAGATATAATGATAAGTTTAATTATTGCAATAATAAAAACTTTAGTAATGCTTGGAATTTTAGTAATTATACATGAAGGAGGACATTTTGTAGTTGCTAAACTTTGCAAAGTCAAAGTAAATGAATTTTCAATAGGATTTGGAAGAAACATTTGGAGTAAGGAATATAAAGGCACAAAGTATTCTATACGTTTGATTCCATTTCGGAGGCTATGTTGCAATGGAAGGAGAAGAAGAAGCATCAGATGTAGAAGGCTCTTTCAGTAATTGTGGATTTTGGAAAAAGATAGCAATTGCATTTGCAGGTCCAATTGTAAATATAGTTTTTGGACTTTTAGTGTATTTTGTATTAATTTCAGTTATTTATGACATTCAAATTGCATTTAATAGCACATTAAATTTTATCGGTATGTTTTTTGAAAGCATAAAAATGATGCTAACAGGTGGAGTTAGTGTTGAAGATTTTTCTGGACCAGTTGGAATAGCAAATATTGTATCACAAACTTCTGGAATAGCTGATTTTGTATATTTGTTATCAGTTATATCTTTATCACTTGGAATAACAAACCTTCTTCCTGTTCCACCACTTGATGGAGGAAAGATATTTATATATATAATCGAAGGAATAAAAAGAAAACCTTTAAAGACAGAAACATCACTTGCAATTCAAATGGTCGGATTCATTTTAATTATTGGGCTTTCGGTATTTGTTATGTATAATGATGTAATAAAATTATTTTAAATATGGAGAAAAAAATGAGTAAAAAAATTGGAGTATTCTTATCAAGAATGCAACCTTTACACAAAGGACATATGGGCATGATAGATAAAGCCTTATCTGAGAATGATAAGGTTATAATTTTAATAGGAAGCACAAATAAAAAAGGAACTATTAGAAACCCTTTAGGAATTGAACTAAGAAGAGAAATATTGCAGGAAGCATTAGAAGAAAAATATACTAAAGAAGAATTAGAAAAAATATATATAAAAAATCTTCCTGATTGGTCTACGGAAACAGATTATGATTCGTTTCTAGAGTGGGGAAGATATCTTTATTATAATATTACAGCAATTGCAGAGCAAAAGACTTTTTCTATGTATTTTTCAGACGATAGAGAAATAATAGAAAATTGGTTTGAAGATGAAGAAATAAGAAAAAGAATAGATCTTAAAATATTTGAAAGGGCATCAATGTTTGAGGCTGTATCTTCAACTAAAATCAGAAATGCGTTTTTAAACGGAGATAGAGAATATATCAAAAAGAGTGTACCAGAGGCAGTTGAAAGACGCTTTGATTTAATAAAAAGTATTATAGATAAAGTATATGAAGCACCAAAAGAAGACTATAATATGGAATAAGAAGGGAATAGATGATGAAAGTTTCAGATTTTGATTATGAATTACCAGAGGAACTAATTGCACAAACTCCAATAGAAAAACGTGATATGTCAAGACTTATGGTAGTAGATAGAAAAACAAAAAAAATAGAGCATAAGATTTTTTCAGATGTAATAGATTATTTAAACGAGGGAGATTGCCTAGTTATAAATAATACTAAAGTAATTCCTGCAAGATTATATGGTAAAAAAACAACTGGAGCAAATGTAGAATTTTTACTTTTAAAGAGGATAGAAGGAGATATTTGGGAAAGTATTGTAAGACCAGGGAATAAATTAAAACCAGGTACAGAGATAATATTTGGAGATGGAATTTTAAAGGCAGAAGTTTTAGAAGTTTTGCCAGGGCGGAACTAGAAAGGTTAAATTTATTTATAATGGAATTTTTAATGAAATATTGGACAAGATAGGGCTTATGCCACTTCCACCATATATACATGAAGAATTAAAAGAAAGAGATAGATATCAAACAATATATGCAAAATATGAAGGATCAGCAGCAGCGCCAACAGCAGGACTTCATTTTACAGAAGAATTACTAAAAAAAATAGAAGAAAAAGGAGTTAAAATTGCAAAGGTTACACTCCATGTCGGAATTGGAACTTTTAGGCCAGTAAAAGAAGAAGACGTAGAAAAACATGAAATGCATTCAGAACATTTTTATATAAAACAAGAAGATGTAGATAAAATAAATGAAACAAAGAAAAATGGGAAAAGAGTTATATCTGTTGGAACAACTTCTTGCAGAGTTTTAGAAAGTATATCAGATGAAAATGGATTAGTACATGTTACAGAAGAAGATACAAGCATATACATTTATCCAGGATATAAATTTAAGTGTATAGATGGATTAATTACAAATTTCCATCTTCCAAAATCAACTCTTTTAATGCTTGTTTCAGCATTAGCAGGTAGAGAATTTATACTAGATGCATATAAAGAAGCGGTAAAAGAAAAGTACAGATTCTTTAGTTTCGGAGATGCTATGATTATACTATAATTTATTTGAAGCTCATTTTATGCAATAAACACATTTCACATCCCGTGCATATTTCAAATCTTTTTTCAAAGATAAGTTTTAAAGTATTTATAAATTCATCAGGCTTATTATCATTTAAATGGATAATAAGTCTTTTTGGTACAAGATTAAGAAGAGCATTTAAAGCGTAATCATTTGAAGAAAATGTAATATCAGAGAGATATTTTGCATTAAATACTTCATCATCTTTGTTAATCGGAATAACATTTTTATTTTTATCAAGCAAAATACTTTCTCCACTCAAATATACAAGATGAACAATAGGCTCATTAGGAGGAGTAATAGAAACATATAATTTTAACATATTTACAAATTCATTATATTCTTTATCTGTGATATATTTATTAACTGCAATATCTATTATATAATCTAAGTTTTTAATATAATTTTGTAATCTGAAATTTACAAATCCTTCTAATACTAATGACTTATTAGATTTTATATAGTCCATAACGGAATAGTAAATAGAGAAGAAATTATCTTCTTTTGTAATTGAATCACTTTCTATAAATGATAATGCAATATTAATAATTTCTTTTTTTTCTAAGCTATTAAAATAAAAATAATTGTATTCAAGTATTCTATTAAGCATTTTCCTTTCATAAAATTTAATAATTGCATCTGTCAAGATTGAGGAAATTTTATCATAGAAAAAATCTAGATTTTGAGCTGTATAGTGAATAATAATATTTTTATAAATTTTAAATTCACTATTTGTTATATACAAAGAATCTAAACCTAAATTCAAGAGTTTATCATTTAAAAATGTAAGTATTTCGTTGTTGTTATTTTTTATGCATATTGATTTCACAAAAAAAGACCCCCTTGAATTTTAACTTTTTAAATGTATTATCCCTCAAAAAAATAGGTTTATACATTATCTTATTCAAAAAGGGTATTTTTGCAACTTGTATATTTTTAGATATATATTTTATAATCTATATCAGGAAAGATAACATCTTTTTCTGAGATGTCTTTTAAATAATTTTCATCAATTGTGTCTGACATTATTTCGTTATAAAGCTTAGTAAACCTTCCAACGTGGTCCTTTATACGTTTTTTTGCATAATCGACCATAGTTCCGGTTTGTAATAATAAAGTTCCAATCGCTACTTTGAGCAAGAAGTAGTTCTCTCGCACATTGATTTAAAGCTGAAATTTTTAATTTGTCAGTTTCATTTGCAAACATATTTGCAAGTTCAACCATCATATCAGCACATTTATGCAAATGTCTTACAACATAATCATTAAGTTCATTTAACCATACTTCACTATAACCATTTGCTCCCCAACTAGAGCGACAAGGAGTAGCTTCTTGCATTTCAGGATATTTATCAATAAATTCGCTTGGAGTAATTAATTTAAAATCACATTTATCATAATAAATCTTTTTAAATAAAATATATAGCCAATATGGGCCTTCATACCACCAATGACCAAATAATTCTGCATCATATGGACATAATATAATAGGAGGAGTTTGCATATGTTTTGCAAGACTTGTGATTTGAGCTTGTCTTGAATCAAAAAAGTGCCCTGCTTGCTTTTCTGCTGAATCCATTGCCCATCTGACATTATATAAATCTTTGTCTTCAGTTTTACCTGTAATTCTGTGATACTTTATTCCAGTATTTACTCTAACACCATCATATGTAATATATGGTTTAATATAGTCATAATCTGCATCATAACCAATGTCTCTATAAAATTCACGATAATTATAATCTCCAGGATAACCTGAAATTGAACTCCAAACTTGTCTTGAAGATTCTAAGTCTCTTCCAAATGCTACAATACCTTCTTTAGAAACAATAGGAGCAAATGTACCATAAACAGGTGCTGGATCTGCATATAAAATTCCATGAGATTCAGTAATAATATATTCTATACCAAACTCTTTTAAATATTTATCAGCTTCAGGAACATAACCACATTCAGGTAGCCATATTCCACGAGGTTTTCTTCCAAGATATTTTTCATATGTTTGAACTCCGTACTGCAATTTGTGCACGAACAGCCTTCTCATTTACATATAAAATAGGAAAATATCCATGTGTTGCTCCGCATGTTATAATTTCTAAAACACCAATATCTTGAAAGTATTTAAAACCTTCTATAATATTAGAATGATAAACATCTTTAAAAATATGTAAATCACCGTTTGTATTTATCTAGATAATATTTTGAAAGTTCATTAAGTCTTTGATTATCTTTTGTTCTTATAACTTCCTTTTCGCATAATTCTATGTGCTTTTCCAAATATTTTATATATCTTTTTTGAAGAAGAGGACTCGCAAGCATAGAAAGAAGAGGGGGAGTAAGAGACATAGTTAATCTAAAATCAACTTTTTCCTCCTCTAATTTTTTAAAATTTGTAAGTAATGGAATATATGTTTCAGAAATTGCTTCAAAAAGCCATTCTTCTTCTAAATAATTTTCACTTTCTGGATGATGCACAAAAGGTAAATGTGCATGCAAAATAAAGCTTACATATCCTTTTGGATTATTAGTCATTAGTTATTCCTCTTTCTACTTCTTAAATTAAACTCACCAGATGATATAAATTCACCAGAAGATGGGTTAGAAAGTTTATTTAAATCTTCTTCATTATATAATGCGCTATATACATCATATATATTTCCATATAATTTATCAATATTGTTAATAAATCTAAGGCTTCCAAAATCTTTGCGTGATAACGTGTTTGTTTTAACATTTCTAAATAATACATTTCCAAGATCAGCTTTTTCAAATAAAATATGATCATTTGGAGATACCATTTTATTTGAAGAATTTATATAAATATATGAATCTTGATTTTGATTATATTTTCTTCCAAGCTCTATAACATAATCACAATTTGGTTCTTGTGTTCTAATATACCAACTATTTGCAAAATCGTTTATTTCAATTTCAAAAGAGTAATTATGTGTAAGATTATGCACAATAAGAATTGGTCTTGTTTCATAAAAGAAATTTTGACCGTGTGCATTTATTAAAGAGTTTCTATCTTCATCTGAGATATCCCAATAAACAAATAGGGTAGTTGGGGTTTGTGCAAGAACTTTAACAATTGTTTGATTATATCTATAAGGCAAATCATAATATTCTGCAAGCATAGGTTTTGCAGTTGATTCATCAGGCTCTTTTTTTGATTTTGATCTAGGAGTAGTTTTTCTATTAGTAGCTACAGCTTTTTTTGTAGTTTTAGCTTCTTTATTCTTTGCAGATGTTTTTTTAGTTTGTTTCTTTTCAGCTACAGCAGACTTTGTGGCTTTTGAACGAGTAGAAGCTTTAGATGAGCTACTTGTATCTTTAGTAGTTTTTCTACTACTAGACTTTTTTGTCTCACTTTTAATTCCTTTTTTTGTTTTTTCTTCAATTACTTCTACGTCTTTTTTTTCAGCTTTTTTTGCCATAAAACTTCCTCCTTTGTAAAACATATATATATCATATATCAAAAAGTAAATAAATTCAAGATAATTCTTAAATAAAAATAAAAATTTTCCACAATTTGCAATTAACATAAAAAAGTGATATAATTATTACAAGTGCCAAATTGCACAAAAGTACATTGAAAATTTATAGAACGACAAATAAAAAAATGGAGGAAAACAAAATGTTCAAAATTTACAAAAAAATCGCACCATTCGTCCTCACGGTTTTATTGGCCGTGTTGGCATGCTGCTATGCAGCACCCATTGGTATCGTACCAGACATTTTTAATCAAAAGCAATATATAGAGAAGTTCATTGTAGAAGGGCTGGCAGACAAAGGACTCATTACTTCTTTTGAGATTCGCGACGAATACTGTGTATTTATGCTTAAGCAGGGAGGTATGTACTTAGATTTTGAAAGCGATATACGGTATTACACAGAGACTGATGATTATGTAATAGAAACTATTGAGGAACATTCAGACAGCATCAAAATTATTGACAAAAGGTCAAGCGGACCCTTAAGTGTCTTCATAGCTCCTATTAAAGCTTATTTTGGAAGAATTTTAACTGTAGTTGCATTAATAATAATTTGGGCAACAATAGAATTTTGTTATGATCAGCATCTTACCAAGAAAAAGGAGAAAGAAGAAAAGGAAAACCAACAAAATGACAAAACAGGGGCTGTTTTAACAAGCAATGGAAAAGGAGGATACACTGAAGTAGAAAGTAGCAAGGTTACATTTGCTGATGTCGCAGGTATGGAAGAGGAAAAAAGAGAACTCAGTGAAATCGTAGATTTCTTGAAAAATCGTGAAAAATACGAGACTATGGGAGCTAAAATTCCTCGAGGAGTACTTCTAACAGGTAAACCTGGAACAGGTAAGACATTACTTGGAAAAGCTGTTGCAGGAGAAGCAAATGTGAGTTTCATCTCAATGTCTGGTTCTGATTTTGGTGATAGATATGTTGGCGTTGGAGCAAAAAGAGTCAGAGAGCTTTTTGATGAAGCACGTAAAAGTGCACCATGCATCATATTTATTGACGAAATTGATGCTATAGGATCAAAAAGATCAGGAAATGATGATTCGGCAAGCAAAGACGATAATCGGACATTGAATCAACTCTTAACCGAGCTCGATGGCTTCGAGGAAAGAGACAACATCATAATTTTTGGAGCCACAAACATGATTGATAACTTGGATCCTGCACTCTTAAGACCCGGAAGAATTGACAGAATCATTTATGTAAGTTTGCCCAATGTTCTCGAACGGGAAGCAATACTTAAGGTTCATTCAAAGAATAAACTTCTTATGGATGACATTAGTTTGAGGAGGCTTGCACAAAATACTGCTGGATTTTCCGGAGCTGAACTTGAGAATTTGCTTAACGAGGCAGCAATACTTGCCGTCCGAAATTGTCATGAAGTAATCACACAAGTAGATCTTGATGAAGCATTAAAAAAGGTCACAATGGGACTCGAAAAGTCTAATCGTGTCATTTCTAAAAAAGAAATGGAAATTACAGCCAATCATGAGGCTGGACATACGATTGTATCTTTGCTTATGCCGACTCAAAGCGATGTTAAAGAAGTTTCCATAGTTCCACGTGGAAATGCTGGAGGCTATACTTGGCACAATGGGGAAGAAGGCATAGGCTATAAGAGTAAGACTGAGTTCAAAGATAAACTTGCGGTATTGATGGCAGGACGAGCAGCAGAGGAAATTGTCATTGGCGATATCTCAACAGGGGCTTCCCAAGACATCAAAGTTGCAACACAAATTGCAAAAAACATGGTTTTGCTTTATGGAATGGATTCAGATGTTGGACCGATTTCTGTAGCAGAACTTGAAAATGAAAGATGCGGAATCTTGGGAGAACAAAAACGCGATGATATAAGTAGCAGAATTACAAACATTTTGAAGGAGGCAGAAAAAACAGCAAGAGAACTTATCAACAAGCATAGATCTCTATTAGACCAGCTTGTGCGGTTATTGCTTGAAAAAGAAACCGTATCAGGCGAAGAGCTTAAAAAGCTCTACAGCGAATATATTTCAGCAGTTAATGCAAAATAAAGTCGTTCTATAAATCAGAAGCCCCAAAGTTTTTATGACTTGGGGCTTCAAATTTTCTTATATTTCTTAAAAAAATATTAAAAACTTGCAAAAAAAAATTTACTATGTTATAATGTCTTTTATCTGACATACACATGCAACACATTTTAAGCAAAAAATATAATAAAGGAACGTGAAAACATGGCTAAGCCAATAGAATTCGGAATTGGTTTTTTGGCAGGGAGAACCAATATTTGTAATATTATAAATAATTGCTATAAAGATATGATAGAGCAATTAAAAAAATATCCTGAAGAAGTACATTTAACAATATTTATATTATATGACTTAGAATATCAAAACACAAACAGAGAGGATTTTTATACATTAAAAGATGATGTATATAAAATGATACACATTAAATATATTACACCAGAAGATATTGAAGAAGAAAAGAAAATTTTAAAGTCAAGATATAACTTGACAAAAAATGAAGTAAATTTAATTTTAGGTAGTGGATACGCAAGAGCAAGAAATTCAATAATGTATTTTGCACTAAAGAGAGAAATTGATTACTTATTATTTTGGGATGATGATGAATATCCTTATGCAAATCTTAAGGGTGAAAACGATGAAATAATTTGGCAAAAACAAGAAAACTTGCTTGAACATTTAAAGGTTATACCAGATGCAGATGTAACAGTTGGACATAGATGTGGAAACATGTCACCAGTTCCAAGCATAGAATTTGGTGAAGATTCTATAAAAGAGCAAGAATTTAAAGAATACATAGATGCTGTAAGTAATGAAGCTGTAAGCTGGGATAGTGTAAAAAAACAAATGAATAAAGATAATGGAATAACTTTTGCAGAACCTGATATTGCAGAAGGAAAAGATAAAATTGTTTTAAAGCATATTGGAATTAAAAACTGGCTTTTAGCTTCTGGAATTTGCTTAAATTTAACTCATTTACAAAAAATTCCTGCTTTTTATAACCCACCAAATGCAAGAGGAGAAGATGCATTTTTCTCTACATTACTTACTGAAGCAAAAGTTGTAAAAGTTCCAACTTATCATTTTCATGATAGCTTTTTAAAGTATACAGGAATATTAAAAGGTAAATTTCCAAAAAGGTTTGAAAAACCAGCATTAGATGATGAAGCAATTGGAGAAAGATTTTTAAAAGCATCTATTGGATGGGTAAAATATAAGCCACTTCTTATGTATATAATGCAAAGAACTACATATTTGAAAGATATAGAAATAGCAAAAACAAAATTAAAAAATAGTATAAATAAAATAAATGATATTTTTCCAAATAATGATTTCTTATGTTTAGTTGGTGAACTGGAAAAATATGATGAAGATGTTCAAAAACATTATAAAGAATATTTAAAAACAAATGATGTTTGGAATAGAATTAAAATGAAAATACAGGAAGAATATAGAAAAGAGCAAAATTAGAAGAATTTTGAACGTTTTTCTTGACAAACCTCTAAATATATGTTAAAATAATTAACTGTAACCGCATAAGTCAAGGTACATAAAGTCTAATTAAGTTTAGATACCTATATTTTAAGGTTAGCGAGTATACAAAAAAGGGAGGTGCTTACACAATGTACGCTATAATCGAAGCTTGTGGAAAGCAATATAAGGTAACAAAAGGAGATGTAGTATTTTTCGAAAAACTAGATGCTGAAGAAGGAAAAAAAGTATCATTTGATAATGTTGTTCTTGTTTCAGATGAAGGAAAAATAGAAGTTGGTACTCCTTATGTTAAAGGTGCTAAAGTTGAAGGAAAAGTAGTAGCACATGGAAAAGGTAAAAAAATCATTGTTTTCAAATATAAGGCTAAAAAGAATTATAGAAGAAAACAAGGACATAGACAACCATATACAAAAGTAGAGATTACATCTATAAAATTAGCTGGAGATAAAGCTGAAAAAGCTCCTAAAGCTGAAAAAACAGAAAAAGCTGAAAAAGTAGAAACTACAGCTAAAAAGACAGCTACAAAAAAAGAAGAAGTTTAATTTCTAAAAATATATAAACTTTAGAAAGGAGAGAGTACCATGGCACATAAAAAAGGGCAAGGTAGTGTTAAAAACGGTAGAGATAGTGAGTCTAAACGTCTTGGGGTAAAGAGATCAGATGGACAATATGTTCTAGCTGGAAACATCCTTATAAGACAAAGAGGAACTAAAATACATCCAGGTACTAATGTTGGAATTGGTAGTGATGATACTTTATATGCATTAGTCAACGGAACTGTTAAATTTGAAAGATTAGGAAGAGACAAAAAGAAGGTAAGTGTTTACCCAGAAGAATAAAAATATATTATTTCATAATGCTAGGGCTTTAAGACTCTAGCATTTAATTTTATAGGAGGAAAGAAAAATGTCATTTTTTAAAGAATTTAAGGAATTTGCATTAAAAGGAAATGCAATAGACTTAGCTGTAGGTGTTGTAATTGGTGGTGCATTCCAAGCAATAGTAAATTCATTAGTAAATGATATAATAATGCCATTCACAGCAATATTTACAGGAAATATTGATTATTCACAATGGAAAATAATAGTTGCTGGAGGAGCAGCAGAAATAGGAATAGGTTCATTTATAAATGCTCTTATTAATTTCTTTATAATTGCTCTTTCAATTTTCTTTGCAATTAAATATGTAAAGAAATTAGAACATTTTAACTTAGAGGCTGTTGAGAAAATTGCAGAAAAAGCAAAGAAAGGCAAAAAAGGAAAAGAAAAAGTTGTAGAAGAAGTAAAAGAAGAGATCGTTGTAGAACCTACAGTTAAAATATGCCCATATTGTTTATCAGAAATTCCATATAAGGCAACAAGATGTGCTCATTGCACATCAGAATTGGAAAAATAAAAGGAGAACTAAAATGAAAAAAGCAATTACGTATGAACTTTTGCATGAGTGTAAACAAACAGGAGCAAGGAGGGGCGTAGTTCATACTCCACATGGGGACATACAGACGCCAGTATTTATGCCTGTTGGGACTCAGGCCACAGTAAAAGCTATGACACCTGAAGAATTAAAAGAAGAAGTTGGAGCTGAAATAATACTTTCAAATACATATCATTTATATCTAAGACCAGGTTCAAAATTAGTTAGAGAAGCACGGTGGTCTTCATAAATTTATGAATTGGGATAGACCAATTCTTACAGATTGTGGTGGATTTCAAGTCTTTAGTTTAAGTGATTTAAGAACTATTTCAGAAGATGGTGTGGAGTTCAAGTCTCACTTAGATGGAAGTAAACATTTCTTTTCACCAGAAAAAGTAATTGAAATAGAAAATGACTTAGGTGCAGATATAATAATGTCTTTTGATGAATGTGTTGGATATCCTGCAACATATGAATATACTAAGGATTCTATGGAAAGAACAACTAGATGGGCTGCAAGATGCAAAGAAGCACATAAAAATTTAGGGAAACAAGGACTTTTTGGCATAGTACAAGGTGGAATGTATAAAGATTTAAGAGAAAAGTCAGCAAAAGACTTAGTTGAAATGGATTTTGAAGGGTATGCTGTAGGTGGATTAAGTGTAGGAGAACCAAAAGAATTAATGTGTGAGCTTCTAGGATATACTACACAGTTTTTACCAAAGGATAAACCTAGATATTTAATGGGAGTTGGAAGTCCAGATTATTTAATAGAGGCAGCATTAAGAGGAATAGATATGTGTGATTGTGTACTTCCTACAAGACTTGCAAGAAATCGGAACAGCACTTACATCACATGGAAAAGTTGTTGTTAGAAATCAAACTTATGAAAGAGATTTCTCTCCACTTGATTCAGAATGCGATTGTTATACTTGTAAAAATTATACAAGAGCATATTTAAGACATTTAGTTAAAGAAAAAGAAATATTAGGTGCAAGATTATTATCAATTCATAACCTAAAATTCTTGACTAAACTTATGGAAAGAGTTAGAATAGAAATAGAGAATGATAGACTATTAGATTTTAGAAATGAGTTCTATAAAAAGTATGGCTATGTAGAAGAATAAAAGGAGGTAAATATGAAGATTGAAAATGAAAGAGTAGAATACAACCAGGAAAAACCAAGAAATAAAACGATTACAATAGTTGCAATTTTAATTGTTTTGACAGTTATAATTTTAATTACAGTAGGATTACTTATTTTTTATTTACGAGAAGATAGATTATCTCTTACAGTAGATGGCAAAAAAGTATCATTTGGAGAAGAAACATTTGTATTTAAAGAAGATTCAGATGATATATATATATCAATTAAAGATATTGCTCCACTTGTAGGTTATGAAGCTCATAATGGAGAATATAAGGTAAATTCAGAAGATACTAATAAACAATATGTAGAAGCTATTAACGGCAGTGAAACAACATCATTTTTCCTTAATTCAACATCGATTGCAAAAGTAGCACCAGATAGTACAGAAGATTATGAAAGAATTGAAACAACTAAACCAGTAGTAAAAATTAATGATAAGTTATACATAGATGTAGAAGGATTTATGCAAGGTTTTAATGCAGTATTATCTTATGATAAAGAAAATAATATGATAGCTATACAAACTTTGCCATATTTAGTTAATGCTTATTCATCTAATGTTTCTAATTATGGTTATGATTCAATTAGTGAAGATTTTAACAATCAAAAAGCATTAATATATGGTATGCTTGTTGCATATAAAGAATCTACACAAAAATATGGCGTAATAGATGTTAGAACAGGAAAAGAAATAATAAGTCCAAGATATAACAACATAGAATTTATAGAACATTCAAGAGAATTTGCAATAACAACATCAAATAATAAAGTAGGAATTGCATATAGTACAGGCGGCACTAAGATAAATGTTGCATATGATGAAATAAAAGTGTTAGATAGTACTCGTGGGTATTACTTAGTAAAAAGTAATTCAAAATATGGTGTAATAAATTCTAATGAAGAATTAATAATACATATTGAATATGATCAAATAGGATTAGAAGATAGTTCTTTATTCCCAGATGAAGAAATTGATAGTCAATATATACTTTATGATAAAATGATACCTGTTTGTCAAAACAATAAATGGGGATTCTTTGATGTATCTCGGAAATAAATTAACAGAAGTAGAATTTGATGGAATTGGATGTATTATTACAGAGGATTTAACAGATAGAGTAGCTAATAACACATTGCTAATTGGAGATTCTGAAATAGTTGTTGTATTAAAGGACAAATATTATGGAGGTGTAAGTACAAAAGGAGACTTACTAATTCCAACAATATTTGACTATATATGCTCTATAACAAGTGAAGGAGAACTAAATTATCGTATTGTATATAATAATGTTGACTATATTGCTATGGATTATATAAAACTTGCAAAAGAAAAATTTGGTTATAAAGAAACAGAGGATCAAGATAATTCTAATAATGAAAATCAAGAAAATGAACAACAAGGAAATGCTGAAGCTGGTCAAACTGAAGAAAACAACAATGCAAATTTTGCAGAAAATCAAGGAGAAGTAAATAATGCAACTCAAAACATGGAACAACAGGCTATAAATGTATTTAATGCACAGTTTGAAGCATATAATGGAGAACGCTCAAAAGGTACAACCAAGGCATTACTTGATATAATTAGCAGTTCTAATGCTTTATCTGAACATAAAGTAGTAGTAGAATACAATGGTAATATTTATACAGATAATGTAACTGGTTTAAAAGAAGCAATAACGAATAATTCATATACAGTTTCAATTGAGAAGAATAGTGAGACTGGCTATATTGAGAAGGTCGTTATAAGATAATATGTAGAATTGAATGTAAAAATTTATAGAAAAATATATTAAACTTTGTCAAAAGAAAAAGATGAAAAATACTTGAATATTTAATAAGAATATGGTACAATATATATAACAAATAAATAAGACAAAAATCCCTGCATAGTTCGTACAGCATAGAAATTTTAGAACCTACAAAGCAATGGATAAGGGAGTCGAGCTCTGA
This sequence comes from uncultured Clostridia bacterium, assembly GCA_947584805.1. Lineage (GTDB taxonomy): Bacteria > Bacillota > Clostridia > TANB77 > CAG-508 > JAAWPK01. The sequence goes on from CANPWU010000001.1 coordinate 71,715, forward strand.
ATATGGCGTGTAAGCTTACAAGAGAGAAGTAAGAAACCCAGGAGTATTTAGGTAGACACCCACCTGTATATATACAGGTCCATAAAATTTCTAAAAATACGGCTAAGGCGGGGGATTTTTTTATGCATTTTTATTGAATTATATTTTTATAAAGTATATAATGGAAATGTAATTTATGTATTATCTAGGAGGAAATGTGATTATATGAATGTTTTAAAGAAAGTAAATAAAGGAGTTATAATTACCATAATAGTTATTTTAATATTAATTATATATATAGTTAATGTAGAAAATAAAAGAAGCAAAGAAAGACCAGAAATTGAGAAAAAATGTGAAGAATATGTGAGTCTTTTGAATGAACATTTTAGTATAAAAGATGACGGAAGTTTATTAATTGTTTCTCAAGATAATAAAGAAAATGTTGAAATTAAAGATAAAAATTTAAAAGAGATTATAAATAATAAAATGGAAGAATTTGAAAAAAATTTAAAAAATATTATGGTTGACAATGAAAAAATAATTAAAATGCAGTTGAATTTAATAAAAAATGATACAGAAGAAATGAATAATTCTTATTTAAATATAGTAACCTCATATAATAAAAAAATAGTCAAAATTGATAAGTACGAGTTTGACGGAAACCAAGTTACAGTTACATTTAAAACAATTAATGAGACAGAAGAAGAATACGTAAAAATGGGTGAAATAGATCCAGAAACTCAAAAAGACAAAATAGAAGTAAGAAAAAATCAAGAAGAAAGACCTTCTGAAACTTTAACTTTACAAAAAGTAAACGGAGAATGGAAAATTGTTTATTCTGAAATGGTTAATCAGGTGACAAATTCTAAAGGAGGTATCGGTTTAACATGGGAAGTATATTAGAGATAAAAAATGTTAGTAAATCTTTTGGAAAAAATAAAGTTGTGGATAATATTACATTAAATGTTAATGAAGGAGAAATATTTGGCTTTTTAGGACCAAATGGAGCTCGGAAAAACTACAACGATAAAAATGATACTTGGGCTTTTAAGCATAGATGAAGGTGAAATAAAAGTTAATGGATTTGATGTAAAAAAAGATTTTGAAAGAGCAATGGAATATGCAAGTGGAATAGTAGAAAATCCAGATTTGTATGGCTACATGTCAGGAAGGGATAATTTAAAATTATTTGCAAGAATAAGAAATGTAAGTCATAAAAGAATTGAAGAAGTTATTGATTTAGTTGGAATGAAAGAATCTGCAAAAGAAAAAGTTAGCAAATATTCTCTTCGGAATGAAACAAAGAATGGGACTTGCATTAACTCTTTTACATTCTCCTAAACTTTTAATACTTGATGAACCAACAAATGGATTAGACCCAGCAGGAATAAAGCATTTAAGAGATATTTTAAAAGAAGTTGCAAAAAAAGAAAAAGCAGCAGTGTTTGTATCTTCACATATATTAACAGAAATGCAACTTATGTGTGATAGAGTTGCAGTAATAAATAAAGGAAAAATTGTTAAAGTAGAAGATATTAGTGAAAATAAAGATCCAAAAGAAATTATAGAGACTGTAATAAGTGTAAAACAAATAGAAAAAGCAGATGAAATATTAAAAAAAGAAGGGTATGAAATTAAGTCTTGGGAAGGAAGAAATGTACATTTAAAGCTAGAAGAAGATAAGATTTCTGAAGTTATAAAGCTTCTTGTAAAAAACAATGTAGATATAGATGAAGTTATTAAAAACAAGAAGAATTTGGAAGATATATTCTTTAGTGCAACAGAAAAAGGAGGTAGTAATGATGAAAATGCTTAAATTAGTACAAAATGAAATAATAAAAATATTGAAAAAGACCTCTGCAAAAGTTATGTTTATACTACTACTTGTTGCAATTCTAGGTGCATTTGGATTTTCAAAATTAATTATGATGCTAAACAACTCAATAATGAGCATTTCTTTTGAGGAGACAGATTGGCAAGCAAATACGAGAAGTCAGATAGAATATTTGAAGCAGGACATAAAGGATAATAATTATGATGCTCAAACCTTAGCATATATCAATGCAGAAATAGAAATATACGAACTAGCTCTTGAATGTAATATAACATATCCTAACTATTATTATCAATATTGGAAAACTCAAGTATTAGATGAAATACTACAAGATAAGCAAGAATTAAAATTAAATGAAATATTAGAAAATGATGAGGCAAATGAACTTAGAGAAAAAATAAATCAGAAAATAGAAATATTAAAAAATGATGATTATTCTAAGTATATAGAATTAGAAAAAAGTGAACTCAAAAAACAATTGGACGATAAGCAAATAACACAAGAAAATTATGAAAATGAAATATATTTATTAGATTTAAAAGATAAATATAAAATATTTGCAGAAAATAGTAATGAGGGACAATGGAAAATAGAAATTTATCAAGATATAGAATTAATTAAAAATAATTTGGATTCTAAATTTAACTCTATAAGTGGCAAAATGCTAAAACTAGAAGAAATCGAAAAACTCGAAGATAATCTAAAAATAGATTTATATAGACTTGAAAATGGAATTCCTGCAACGCAGATTGGAAACACAGGAAGAGCAACATATGATACATATGCACCAATATTTTGTTTACTTATTCTTGCAATATTTATGATTATAATTATGGGAGCTACAATATCTACAGAAATATCAAAAGGAACAATAAAGTTTTTGCTATTTACACCAAATAAAAGATGGAAGATATTACTTTCTAAACTACTTGCAGGAGTTATTATATTAATTGTAACAAGTTTATGCTTATCTGTAATTAGCTTTTTAGTTGGAAATATATTATTCAAAGAAGAAGGAATTAGATATTTATATGTACAAGGTGGAGAAGTTAAAGAATTAAGCAACCTAGAATACACAGGCTTGTATTTCTTAATTTCTTGTATAGATATATTTATATATATGTTATTTGCTTTAATGCTCTCAACTTTAACTAGAAATACATCATTAGCAGTTGGAATTAGTATTGCAAGTTATGTTGGATCTGGAATTGTAATGCAAATTATGAACTCATTAATTAAATCGGATTGGCTAAAATTTATACCATTTAATAATTTTAGCATAGTAGATAGAGTATTTGTAAATAATTATTCATATTCTATATCCCAATATAGTGCGCAAGGAGGACTAAATATAAGTGTTGGATTTTCTCTTGCTGTACTTGGAGTTTGTGCAATTCTTATGCTAATTACAACTTTTGATAGTTTTAATAAAAGAGATATAGTATAAAAGATATATAAATTAGCAAAATATATAATGTGACGTGGAACAATCACGTCTAATATTAATGAAACCCCAGAAGCCAATTCTGGGGAATTATTTTTAAAGATTATCTTAATAACGAGAACCAATTATTAAGAACATTTCCTGCCATATTGATAAAGGTTAATCTTTTTACTTCTTTATCTGCAACAATATTTATACTTTTGATTATATCTCCATCTAAATTATAAGTTACAGTGCCTATAATGTCACCTTGATTAATAGGTGCTTCTAGATTTTCTCTGAATGTAATATTTTGCGTTACACTACTAGATTTTGATTTTTTTATAAAAAACGAAGCATTTTCTGAAAGAATTGCATCAACGGAAGAAGAAACACCTTTCTTTACATCAAGTGTTCCGAAGAACATCTCCTTTATCTCCAAAAGAAATATTTGTAAAATTAGAAAAACCATAGTTTAATAGCTTTTGAGCTTCACTAAATCTAATATCAGAAGAAGGAGAATGCATAATAACTGCAATTAAAGATAAGCCGATCTCGAGTTGCACTTGCAGATAAGTTATATAAAGCAAGATCTGTAGACCCGAGTCTTAAGCCCAGTGCATCCTTTATAATTCCTAACGAGTTTATTTGTATTTACAAGGCCGGGTTTCTCCATTTCTTAATGAGTCCATATATAAAGAAGTGTATTTTGTTATACTTGGATGATTGATAAGTAATTCACGAGACATTAAAGCAATATCATAAGAAGAAGTTAAATGACCATCTTCATCTAGTCCATGACAATTTTTAAATGTTGTGTCATACATACCAAGAGATTTTGCTTTATTATTCATACGTGTTACAAATTCTTCTTCAGATCCAGCTAAATGTTCAGCCATAGCGTATACACAATCATTTGCTGAGTTCATACAAATTGCTTTTAGCATTTCTTCAACAGTCATAGTTTCATTTTCTTCAAGCCATATTTGTGATCCACCCATGGAAGCGGCATTTTTTGAGCAGGTGACTTTATCAGAGAGTTTAAGTTCTCCTCCATCTATTGCTTCCATAATTAAAAGCAATGACATAACTTTTGTAACACTTGCAGGTCTGAATTTTTCATGAGAATTATGGTCATATAAAACAGAACCTGTTGATTGCTCAATTAAGATTGCAGAACCAGATTCCAGTTTTAAATCTGTTTCTGTATCACTAACTGTTTCAAGAAGTCCTGATGAATCAGACCAAACATAATGATCTGGTGCTGCAATTACTTGAGCCCCAAAACATAGTAGAATAGTAAATATTAATAATATATATAATTTTTTTGAATGCATAAAAGTGACCTCCGAAATAGAATGATACTAGACCATATGAATAAAAAATATAAAATATGACAAAAGTGCAAAAAAATTCTTAAAAACACTTGATTTTATGATACATCCGTGTTATAATTTATAAAGTTATGATTAGACACATAGGACTAATTTGTGAAGAGTGCCTAAAAAGGTTTTTGCAAGTGTTTGAAATCCTATGGATGTTTTAAAACTAAAAGGAGGAATAAAAAATGGCAGTAGTTGCAATGAAACAATTACTTGAAGCTGGTGTTCATTTTGGACATCAAACAAGAAGATGGGATCCTAGAATGGCTGAGTATATATATCAAGCTAGAAACGGTATCCATATTATCGATTTACAAAAGACATCTAAAAAGATTGATGAAGCATATGCTTTCATTAAAGAAAAAGTTGAAGAAGGTTCTTCAGTTCTATTTGTTGGAACAAAGAAACAAGCACAAGAATGCATGAAGGAAGCTGCAATTTCTTGCGGAATGTTCTATGTAGACCAAAGATGGTTAGGCGGAATGCTTACAAACTTTGGAACAATGAGAACAAGAATTGAAAGATTAAAAAAACTTGAAACAATGCAAGAAGATGGAACTTTCGATGTATTACCTAAGAAAGAGGTAATGGGACTTAAAAAAGAAATGGAAAAATTAGAGAAAAACCTTGGTGGAATTAAAGAAATGGAAACTTTACCAGGAGTTATCTTTATAGTAGATCCTAAAAAAGAAAGAACAGCTATATTAGAAGCTAAAAAATTAAAAATCCCAGTAGTTGGCTTAGTTGATACAAATTGTAGTCCTGAGGATATTGATTTCCCAATACCAGGAAATGATGATGCAATTCGTTCAGTTAAATTAATCGCAACTGTTATGGCAAATGCTGTAATAGAAGGAAAACAAGGAGAAGTAATGAACCTAGAAGACCAAATGGCAGAAGATACTTCAGATAAAGAAGTTAAAGATATTGAAGAAGTTGTAGAAGAAGCTGCTGAAGAGGAAAAGACAGAAGAATAATTTTTTAAAGGGGGAAAACTTAAAAATGGTTACTGCAAATTTAGTTAAAGAGTTAAGAGAAAAAACTGGTGCAGGTATGATGGACTGCAAAAAAGTATTAACTGAGACAGATGGCGATATGGAAAAAGCTGCTGAGTTATTACGTGAAAGAGGAATTACAAAAGCTGCTAAAAAATCAAGCAGAATAGCTGCAGAAGGATTAGTTGCAGCATATCTTTCTGATGATAAAAAAGTAGGAGCTGTTGTTGAAGTAAATTCAGAAACTGACTTCGTTGCTAAAAACGAAGAATTTAAAACATTTGTAAATAACGTAGTAAAACAAATAGCTTTAAATAATCCAAAAGACGTTGAAGAATTACTTGCACAAAAATATATAGATGATGAATCTAAAACAGTTTCAGAAGCATTAACAGATAAAATTGCTAAAATTGGTGAAAATATGTCAATAAGAAGATTTGTTAGATTTACATCAAATGGTTTAGTTGAAAAATATATCCATGGAGAAGGAAAAATTGGTGTCCTTGTTTCTATGGAAGGTGGAAACGAAGAAGTTGCAAAAGATGTTTGCATGCAAATTGCAGCTGCTCGTCCAGAATATTTAGATAGAAATTCAGTACCACAAGAAAGAGTTCAAAAAGAAATGGAAATACTTAAAGCTCAAGCTATGAATGAAGGAAAACCAGCTGAAATTGCTGAAAAGATGGTACAAGGAAGAATTGGAAAATTCTATGGAGAAATTTGTCTAGTGGATCAACCATTTGTTAAAGATCCAAATATTAAAGTTTCTGATTTGCTTTCTTCAAAAGGAGCAAAAGTTATTGAATTTGCTAGAATTGAAAAAGGTGAAGGTTTAGAAAAGAAAGAAGAAAACTTTGCAGAAGAAGTTGCAAAGCAAATTAATGGTTAATTAAAAAAAGGAGCTTTTGGCTCCTTTTTTTTAGGGAAACGAACAAAAATCAGCATCTTACGTCGTCATGCGTCGGACAAATAATTTTCGATGACCAATAGGTCTATCTCAAATTATTTGCCTAGCCTTCCTAGTAATATACTAATTTTTGTTCGTTTCATGAAAAAATAAATAAGAAAGGAAAAAGTGTATGAAAGGCTATTTAGTACTAGAAAATGGAGAAATTTTTGAAGGAGAAAGAATAGGCTATGAAAAAGATACTTGCTTAGAAGTTGTTTTTAATACTTCTATGGCAGGATATTTAAAAGTGTTCACAGACCCATCGTATGCATCACAAGGAGTTGTTATGACTTACCCTTTAATTGGTAATTATGGAGTAATATTAGACGACATGGAATCAAAAAAAGTATGGGTAAGTGCAATATTTGTTCATGAACTTGCTGAAGTTGCTAGTAATTTTAGAAAAGAAAAAGATTTAGAAGAATATTTGATAGAAAATCAAGTCCCAGGTCTTAAGAATGTAAATACAAGAAAACTTACAAAAATATTAAGAAATAGCGGAACAATGAGAGGAAAAATAACATCAGACATATCAAATATTGATGAAATTATTAAAGAAATAAAAGAATTTAAGCCAAAGAATTTAGTAGGACAAGTATCTACCAAAAGACCATATGTAGATGGTGATGGAGATATAAAAATTGCACTTATAAGTTTTGGATGCAAAGAAAATATAATAAGAGAACTAAAAAAGAGAAATTGCACAGTATACGTTTATCCACAAGATGCAACTGTTTCTTCAATACTTGAATGTAAACCAGATGGAATAGTCCTTTCAAATGGACCTCGGTGATCCAGAAGATTGTAATATTGGAATTAGAACTGCAAAAGAATTATATGAAAAAGATATACCAATACTTGGAATATGCTTAGGACATCAGTTGATGGCTCTTGCAACAGGTGCAAAAACGGCAAAATTAAAATATGGACATAGAGGACCAAATCACCCAGTTAAAGATTTAAAAACAGACAAAGTATATATAACTTCACAAAATCATGGCTACTATGTAAAAGAAGATACTGTAAATAAAGAAGTTGCAGAAGTATCACATATTAATTTAAATGATGGAACTGTTGAAGGATTAAGATATAAAAATAAAAAAATATTTACAGTACAATTCCATCCAGAAGCTTGTCCAGGCCCAGAAGATACAAGCTATATATTTGATGAATTTTTAAATGAATTAAATTTAAAAAAATAATAAATAAAATTTGCGTTTGTCGCTCGAGGCGGGGCTCTCACTGCACGAGTTCTAGCGCATTTTTATGGCACCCTTCCACGACGCAGCATGAACGCTTTCCATAAATTCTGCTAAGAACTCGTAGCATCTCGCCCCCTACATTCGCTCCGCACTTAAATTTTATTTATTATTTTACAAAAAATTAAAATATATAAAAATTAAAGGAGTAAAAAGTTATGCCAAGAAATAAGAATATAAAAAAAGTATTAGTTATAGGTTCAGGACCAATAATTATAGGACAAGCAGCAGAGTTTGACTATGCAGGAACACAAGCATGTGTTGAACTTAAAAAAGAAGGGCTAGAAGTTGTACTTGTAAACTCAAACCCTGCAACAATAATGACAGATAAAAATATGGCTGATAAAATATATATAGAGCCATTAACTGTAAAAACAGTTAAAAAAATAATAGAAAAAGAAAATCCTGATAGTATTCTTCCTAATCTAGGAGGACAAACAGGCTTAAATATTGCAATGGAACTTGAAGAACAAGGATATTTGAAAGAAAAGAATATAAGATTACTCGGAACATCTCCAGAAGGAATAAGAAATGCAGAAGATAGGCAAGCGTTCAAAGACATGATGGAAAGTATAAATGAGCCTTGTATTGCAAGTAAAGTAGTAAATAATGTAGAAGATGCAGTAAGCTTTTCAAGAGAAATTGGACTTCCAGTTATAGTAAGACCTGCATATACTTTAGGTGGAACAGGAGGAGGAATTGCATACACAGAAGAACAATTAAGAGAAATTAGTTCTAATGGATTACATTTATCAAGAGTATGTCAAGTCCTTATAGAAAAGTGCATTTCAGGATGGAAAGAAATAGAATATGAAGTAATAAGAGATTCAAAAGGAAACTGCATAACAGTATGTAACATGGAAAACATAAACCCAGTAGGTGTACATACAGGAGACAGCATTGTTGTTGCACCTTCTCAAACACTTGCAGATAGAGAATACCAAATGCTTAGAACTTCTGCAATAAAAATAATATCTGCTCTTAAAATAGAAGGTGGATGCAATGTACAATTTGCATTAAATCCAAATAGTTTTGAATATGCTGTAATTGAGGTAAACCCAAGAGTAAGTAGATCATCAGCTTTAGCATCTAAAGCAACAGGTTATCCTATAGCAAAAGTTGCAACTAAGATTGCAATTGGATATACCTTAGACGAAATAAAAAATGCTGTTACTGGAAAAACTTATGCATGCTTTGAACCAGTACTTGACTATGTTGTAGTAAAAATTCCAAAATGGCCTTTTAATAAATTCTTAACAGCAAGTCGTGAACTTGGAACTCAAATGAAAGCAACAGGAGAAGTAATGGCAATTGCAGAAAACTTAGAAGCAGGACTTATGAAGGCAATACGTTCTCTTGAAGAAAATGTAGATTCTTTAGTTCTTCCAAAATATGCAGAAATGTCTAATGACCAAATGAGGGAAGAATTAAAACATGTAAATAACGAAACATTATGGGCAATTGCAGAAAATTTAAGAAGAGGCATGAGCATAGAGCAAATTCATCAGGCAACAACTATTGATACTTTCTTTATAAGCAAAATAAATAATTTAGTAAAGCTAGAAGAAGAATTAAAATCTAAAAATTTAAGCATAGATTTACTAAGAAGAGCTAAAAAATATGGATATCCAGATACAGTAATTTCAAGATTTTCAAAAGTTCCAGTAGATGAAATTAAGAAAAAGAGAAAAGAAAATAATATACAAGCAGCATTTAAAATGGTAGATACTTGTGCTGCAGAATTTGATGCAGAAACTCCATATTACTATTCAAGTTATGATGAAGGAAATGAAGCTGATGAAAAAACTGATAAGAAGAAAGTAGTAGTTCTAGGTTCAGGACCTATAAGAATAGGACAAGGAATAGAATTTGATTACTGCAGTGTTCACTCAGTATGGGCATTAAAGAGAAAAGGATATGAAACAATAATTGTAAACAATAACCCAGAGACAGTAAGTACAGATTTTGATATAGCAGATAAACTATATTTTGAACCACTAACACCAGAAGATGTAGAAAACATAATTAATATAGAAAAGCCATATGGTGCAATAGTTCAATTTGGAGGACAAACAGCAATAAAATTAACCAAAGCTTTAAAAGACATGGGAGTTAAAATACTTGGAACCCAAGAAAGAGATATGGATAGAGCAGAAGATAGAGAGCTTTTTGATGAAGCATTAAACAAGTGCGGAATTTTAAGACCAAAGGGAAGTACAGTATATACTGTAGAAGAAGCTAAAAAAGTTGCAAATGAACTACAATATCCAGTTCTTGTTAGACCATCTTATGTATTAGGTGGACAGGGCATGGCAATTGCATATGATGATGAAGAAATTACAGAGTTTATAAATGAAATTAATAAAACTGTGCAAGAGCACCCAATACTTGTTGATAAATATATGCTCGGAAAAGAGCTTGAAGTAGATGCAATTTGCGATGGAGAAGATATATTAATACCTGGAATAATGGAACACTTGGAAAGAGCTGGAGTTCACTCAGGAGACAGCATATCAGTTTATCCAACACAACATATAAGTCAAGAACATCAAGATAAAATAGTAGAATATACAACAAAAATTGCAAAAGAACTTAATGTAATTGGAGTTTTGAATATTCAATTTATAATTTCTGGTGGAGAGGTATATATAATCGAGGTAAACCCACGTTCAAGTAGAACGGTTCCATATATAAGCAAAGTTACGAACCTTCCAGTAATAGATATTGCAACAAGAGTTATTTTAGGAGAAAAATTAAAAAGTATTGGCTATGGAACAGGACTATATAAGAGAAGCGAATATATTGCGATAAAAATGCCAGTATTTTCATTTGAAAAGATAAAAAATGCAGATACAAGCTTAGGCCCAGAAATGAAATCTACAGGAGAAGTATTAGGAGTATCTAAGAACTTTTCAGATGCAATAGTAAAAGCGTTTATAGGGACAGGAATAACAATACCTAAAAAAGGGAATGTTCTTGTAACAGTAAGAGATAAAGATAAAGACGAGGTATTGCCACTTATTAAAAAACTATATAATAAAGGATTCGAGATTTATGCAACAAAAGGAACAGCAACCTTCTTAAAGAATAATGGAATAAATACAACAGTTGTAGAAAAAATTTGGGAAGGAGCAGAAAGTATACCTAACCTATTACAACTCGGAAAGATAAACTTTATAATAAATACACCAACAAGAGGAAAAGAGGCAAATAGAGATGGATTTAAGATAAGAAGACTTGCTGCAGAATCAAAAATACCATGCTTTACATCACTAGATACAGCAAACGCTTTATATGATGCAATAGAAGATACTAAGACAGAGGAAGAAATTGATGTAGTTGATATAACTGAAATATAAAGGTATAAAAATTGGCACCTGTTCTTGAAGAACAGGTGCCAATTTTTACTGCTTTAAAAATCTCAAATACATCACCACTATGAAAATTTTAAACATCTTTGTCGAATTATGTCGAAGGATTTTCCTTGACAAAGGAGATAAATCATTATATAACATAAGAATGTAAATTTAAGTAAAGCTTTTTTTGAAGCACTTTTGCTTAAACTACATTACTTATTTTTATTTATAAATATAATATAACTAAATCATTCTAAGCTATATTAAATTTATTTTTACAAATTAATTTTAAATTACACCTTAAGGAAAGGCAGAGTAAATCTATGGGAGTTTCACCCAAAAAAATCAATTTATCAAAAAAATCTAATAAAAGAAGGAGAGATTTGCCTATGGCAGAAAACGAAAAAGAATTAGTACCAACAAATGATTACGTGTTCAAAAGAATTTTTGGGCATATAGGAAATGAAGAAATAACAAAAGGATTATTAAGTGCAATAATAGAAAGAGAGGTGGATAGCGTAGATTTAAGTAAAAATCCAATATTAGAAAAAGATATAAAAACAGATAAAGTAGGAGTATTAGATGTAAAGGCAGTATTCCCAGATGGAACATTATGCGATGTGGAGATGCAATTAACATTAAAGAAAGATATAGAAAAGAGAATCTTGTTTTATTGGTCAAAGTTATTTTTATAAGGTATAAAAGAAAAAGAACATTATAGTAAATTAAATAAAACGATATGTATATTAATATCAAAGGAAAAGATAGGAAGTTTAAAAGAAATAGAGAAATATCATACAAAATGGGAGATAAGGGAACAAGAATATAGCAAAAAGGTATTGACAAGCATGCTAGAGATACATATAATAGAGATAGATAAGTTAACAGATATGTTAAATAATAACCTGATAAATAAAAATGATAGATTGGCATTATGGTTAAGATTCATAAATAATCCAAAGGAAATGGGGGAAAAAGAGATGGAGGGAAATGAAGATATAAAGCAAGCAAAAGAAGAGTTAGAAAAGATACAACAAGACGAAAGAGAAAGATTGCTTGCATTTCAAAGAGAGATGTATGTAATGGATATGCAAGCAACAAGAGAATATGGATACGATGAAGGACATGAAGCTGGATATGACGAAGGACGCGAGGATGGAAGAAAACAAGGCATTAATGAGAACAAAAAAGATGTAGTAATAAATATGTATAAAAAACATATGGAGATATCAGATATATGTGAAATAGTTGAATTATCTAAAGAAGAAGTAGAAAAGATAATAAAAGAAAAAATAAAATAGATAAAAAGTTTAGGAAATATAAGGGAAGATTTCTATTTTAGAAAACAAAAAAGTACCCACCTTTGTGTAGGTGGGCACTTTTTTCTTGGACTCACTTAGGCAGGAGTAGCAGGAGCATCATCAGGAACATCAGAAGTATGAATAACATCCATAGGCACAATCTGGTAAAGGGTATTATTCTCACATAAGTCCACGTCCCAGTGAGCATCATTAAGTTCAATAATGATGTCTTCTAAAAGAAGCCTGTCCAGAAGCTCATCTTTGACATCAATTTGGACTATGCAAGTTCGACGATGAGATTTTTTTGCTTCAGCAGCCTCTGTTGCAATACGTTGTGCAACTAATATCCGCTGCTCCTCGGCGATCTTTTGCTGATCCTCTTGCCAGATGGCATCCAGTTCGGCCTGAACTTCAAGCCCATCCAAGAATTTAACTTTGTCGGCTTCCATATTGTTGGAAACCTCCTTTCAATGTATTTACCTTTCGGTAATCTGGGTATAATACCCCAAGGTTAATTTTATTATAACATATTTACATAAAAAACACAAATTGTACTATCCAATAAATGAACAAGCAAGGTCAAAATTTATTTTGACCTTGCTTGTTGGGCTTGTTATGCTATGTAGACTTCCTTTGGAGCACTAGATGTTAAATTGGGAGAAAAGAGAATAGAACGTCTGTTGATAATGATTTCCTTTTTCCCCAAAGTGCTTTTTACAGGAAGTCCAAGATCGCTCATGAGATCACAGAGCTCAGCACTTCTGGGCCACAAAACGCAGGTCCCAATTTTGGCGAACTTCTCATGGATGTACGCAGTTAATGCTTCTTTTTGTGAAGCAGATACAGGCACATCATCCAAGAGAAGACGCAATGCTCGAGGAATGATCTCACGATCGAACTTTTGCTGTGATAAACTGCCCATTTTGTAAAAACCTCCTTAAAGGATTTGGTGATAATTATATTATAGCACATTACTATAAAAAAGTAAACATTATGTAATCTTATACTGATTTTAAGCAAAATTACTAAATTTCACTTGCTAATATATTTTTTTGTAATATAATATATATTGGTGAAATAAATGGAAGATATAAGACGAAAATTAATAGAACTAAAAGAAGAAGATTATAAAAAGTTTAATGAAAAACTATGCCCAGATACAAAAAGAAAAATACTTGGAATTAGAATACCAATATTAAGGAATTTTGCAAAAAAGCTAGTAAAAGAAGAAAAAAATAGTCAAAAAGAGAATCTAGATAACTTGTTAAAAAGCATAGATGATGAATATTTTGAAGAAATAATGCTTAAAGGATTTGTTATAGGATATAGCAAATGTGAAATAAATGAAAAAATGCCATATATTAGGGAATTTGTACCTAAAATAGATAGCTGGGAAATTACGGATACATTTGTACCAACTTTGAAAATAAAGGATAAAGATTTAAGAGAAGTTTTTAAATTTATAAAACCATATTTTAAATCGAATAAAGAATTTGAAGTAAGATTTGCAGTAATTATGCTACTTGACTATTATATAATAGATGAATATGTAGATGAAGTAATTAAAATACTAGATAAGATAAATCATAATGGATACTATGTAAAAATGGGAGTTGCATGGTGTCTAGCAGAAATTGGAATAAAGTTTAATGATAAGCTAATGCAATATCTGCAAGGGAAAAATAATCTAGATAAATTTACGTTTAACAAAACCTTGCAAAAGATGATAGAATCATATAGAATAGATGAGGAGCAAAAAGTTTTATTAAGGAATATGAAGAAAAAGTAATAGATATGTTAAATAAAATAATTTTACTCGTTCCTTGTTGGTCGTCTCCTAAGAGGATTGTAAGGAGCTTCGCTCCAACAACCTCTAAGTCGCTTCCATGCTACGCGTCACTTCGTAAATTATTTTATTTAACATATCTGAATATTATCTACCAATTCTAAGAAAATATTAAGAAAAAATCTATTTACTTTTAATAAATATTTGATATAATCAAGTACATAATTAGAAATTAATAAAAAATATATGGAGTAAATAAAAATGCAAAGTAAAAAAGTAAAAATATTTAAAGTTATAGTACTTATAGCATTTATTGCAATAATGGCAGCTTTAACAATTTGGCTTGTTCCAATATTTAAGAATCTATCAACAGAGGCAGGAAGAATGAATTTTGAAAATGAAATAGAAAGCCTTGGAACCAAAGGAATATTTGCAATAATAGGACTTATGGTAATACAAATATTTCTTCCAATTCTTCCAGGAGAACCAGTTGAAATATTAGCAGGAATGTCTTATGGACCAATAGGTGGACTTTTAATTATATTTTTAGGTGCTTTTATTAGTAGTTTTATAATATTTTTTGCAGTTAGAAAATATGGAAAAAGTTTTATATACAGTTTTGCTTCAAAAGAAAAAATAGAAAAATTAGAAAACTCAAAATTATTTTCACAAAAAGGTAAGATAGAAATGATTTTGTTTATACTATTTTTTATACCTGGTACACCAAAAGATTTATTTGTATATATAGCAGGTCTTTTACCTATCAAACCTGCAAGATTCCTATTTATCTCAACTTTTGCAAGATTCCCTTCTATAATATCTTCAACAATTGCAGGAAGCAATTTAGTTGCAGGAAATTTTCATATAATAGCTATTACGTATCTAATTACATTTTTGATTGCTGCAATAATAATTTTTGCATTTAGAAAACAAGAAAAAGAAATTATAAAAGATTAAATCAAAAGATATAGACCATTATTAAATAGTGGTTTATATTTTTTTAAAATCCCTCTTGACAAATATTTTTTTTTGAAATATAATACAAACATGAATTCGCAAAACGGAGGTTTTATTATGATAAGTACTCTACATATCAAAAATGTTGGAATTATCGATGATGTAACAATAGATTTAAATGATGGTTTAAATATATTAACAGGAGAAACAGGTGCAGGAAAAACGCTTATAATTGATTCACTTCAAATAATTTCAGGAGGAAGATTTTCAAAAGAAATGATAAGAAAAGGACAAGAATTTTCATGTGTTGAAGCATCAATGTATTTGCCAGAAAATGAAAATATTGGAGATGAAAATATAGTTGTTTCAAGAGAAGTTTATTTAAATGGAAGGAATACTTGTAAAATAAATGGAAGGCTTGTTTCTGTAAGTGAACTTAAAAACTTTATGAAAGACATTATTGATATTCACGGACAACATGAAAACCAAACGTTGTTAGACGAAAGTACGCATATAAAATTTTTAGATAATTTTTCAGCGGATGAAATGAAAGAAATAAAAGAAAAATATCTTATAAAATATAAAAAATATAATGAACTCAAGGAAGAAATAAGTAAGAATTTTGGCGATGACAAGGAAAAACAAAGAGAGCTAGATTTATTAAGATATCAGAATAATGAAATAGATAGTTCAAATTTAGAATTAGGTGAAGAAGAAGAGCTTGAAAATACAAGATCTAAGATAATGAATTCTGAAAAAATATCAAACAGCTTGCAAGAAGCAAGTTCTGAAATAAGCATGCAGGCAATTGATAGTATTAGTTTAGCCATAAGAGCATTAGAAAAAATAGAAGGAATTGATGAAAAATATGAAACTTCTTTAAACAATTTAAAAAGTGCATACTATGAATTACAAGAAGTATCAAGAGATATAGATGACTTCAAAGAAGATGTTTATTTTGATGAAGAAGAGAGAAATAATGTAGAAACAAGACTAGATTTAATTTATTCTTTAAAGAGAAAATATGGAAATAGCATAGAAGAAATACTTAAGTATAATGACGAAATTAAAGAAAGAATTGAAAGAATAGAGAATTCTGAAGAATATGTAAATAAATTAAAGAAAGAGCTAGAAGAAGTTATAAAAGAAATGGAAGAATATTCTAAAAAAATGCATAAAATAAGAGAAAATAATTCTAAAATACTTGAGGAAAAAATAAATAAAGAACTTAGTGATTTGGAAATGCAAAATGCAAAATTTTCTGTAAAATTAATGTATGAAGAAAATAGTTTTACAATATATGGGTTAGACAAAGTAAAATTTATGATTTGTACAAATATAGGAGAGGATGATAAAGAACTTTCTAAAATTGCATCTGGTGGAGAAATGTCTAGAATAATGCTTGCAATTAAAAATGTTCTTGCAGATGTAGATCGGAGTTACAACAATGGTATTTGATGAAATAGATACTGGAATTAGTGGAAAAGCTGCAAATAGTGTTAGTGAGAAATTAAAAGCTATTTCTAAAAAGCATCAAGTACTTTGTGTAACACATTTAGCAAATATTGCGGCAAAAGGAGATTACAATTATTATATAAGCAAAGAAGTAGAAGAAGATAGAACAAAAACAAGTATTAGAAAACTAACAGAAGATGAGACAATTAAAGAAATTGCAAGAATTTCTAGTGGAGATATAAATGATATTTCTATTGCTCATGCTAAAACTTTAAGAAAAATTGCATAGAATACTTTAGGGTAATTGATAAATTATAACAATATTTTATCAATTACCCTATTTTTTTGAAAAATATATTGAAAAAAATCTATAGTTGTGATATAACGATATGCAGAGGGCATATAAATGTCCTTAAGAAAGAATTGTTTATGAAAAATATAAAAGACTATAATATAAATGAATTAAAAGAAGAATTGGCAAAAACTTTAAATGAAAAACCCTATAGGGCAGAGCAGATTTTTAGATGGCTTTATGTAGAAAAGGTTACAAGTTTTGACGATATGACAGATTTGTCAAAAGATTTAAGGGAAAAATTAAAACAAGAATATTCTTTGCATAATTTTAATATTTTGGAAAAACAGGTATCTAAAGATGGTACAATAAAATATCTTTTTGATGTATTAGATGGAAATGCAATAGAAACAGTTCTTATGGAATATAAGCATGGAAGAACTGTATGTGTTTCTTCTCAGGTCGGATGCAAAATGGGATGCAAGTTCTGTGCATCAACAGGAATAGAGTTTATTAGAAATTTGACTGCTGGAGAGATAGTAGAGCAAATTTTAGGAGTAGAGCGAGATCAGAATATTAAAATATCAAACATTGTGTTCATGGGAATAGGTGAACCTCTTGATAATTTTGATAATGTAATGAATGCAATTAAAATTGTAAACTATCCAAAGGGGCTAGGGATTGGCGCAAGACATATTAGTATTTCAACTTGTGGAATTGTTCCTAAAATTTATGAAATGGCAGATATGGACATGCAAAGTACACTTTCAATATCTTTACATCAAGCAACGAATGAAAAAAGAAGTAGTATGATGCCAATAAACAATAGATATAATATTGATGAATTGATGAAAGCATGCAGGTATTATATAGAAAAGACCAATAAGAGAATTTCTTTTGAATATGCTCTTGCAAAGGATAATAATGATAATAAAGAAGATGCAGATGAACTTGTAAAGCTTTTAAAGGGAATGTTATGCCATGTAAATTTAATACCAATAAATAAAATAGAAAATGGCAAATTTGTAAAAAGCACGAATGAAAATATTATTAAATTTAGGGATTATTTAAATAGTAAAGGAATAACTGCAACAATAAGAAGAGAACTTGGAAGTGATATAGATGCAGCTTGTCGGACAACTTAGAAGAAAACGAGGTGAAAAAAGTTAATATGAGAGTTCTAGCAAATACTGATAAAGGATTAGTTAGAGAACAAAATGAAGATTATTATTACATTTCAAATGAAAATGAAAATTTTAGTTTATATATGTTAGCAGATGGGATGGGAGGATACAACGGTGGAGAAGTTGCTAGCAAACTAGCAATTGAAGCTGCAAGTAGATATATAGAAGCACATTTTAATGAATCAGGACATGATAAAGAAATTATATTAGAACTTATAAGATCTGCAATAGACTATGCAAATGAGGTAGTATTTGAAAAGGCAAATACTTCTGATGAACTTCGAGGAATGGGTACTACTTTAGAGATTTGTTTAATATATAATAATAGAGCATACATAGGACATATTGGAGACAGTAGAATATATAGAATACGTGATAAATTTATGAGAAAACTGACAACAGACCATAGCTATGTAGAAAGCTTAGTAAAAGGCGGAACAATCACAAAAGAAGAAGCAAAACATCATCCAAAGAAAAATATGCTTATGAAGGCTCTTCGGTTGCGCGGAAATAGTTGAACCAGATGTATTTGTTAAGAATTTTCAAATTGGAGATATAATAGTTATGACATCGGATGGTCTTACTAATATGGTAGAAGAAACAACAATTCATGATGTTATTTTGAACGATTTTGAAAATAGTGATAAAATCCTTATAAAAATGGCTAATATGGCTGGTGGAATTGATAACATAACATTAGTTATTATCAAGAATTAGAGGGGTGAAAAATATGAATTTGGAAGGAAGATTATTAGGAAATAGATATGAAATATTAGAAAGAATAGGAAATCGGAGGTATGGCAACAGTTTATAAAGCTAGATGTCATGTATTAAACAGATATGTTGCTGTTAAAATTCTAAAAGATGAGTTTACGACAGATGATGAATTTGTAAAAAGATTTAATACAGAAGCACAAGCTGTTGCAAGTTTAACACATCCTAATATTGTATCTGTATATGATGTAGGACATGAAGGAGACTTGTATTACATTGTAATGGAGCTAATCCAAGGTAAAACTTTAAAAGAAATAATACAATCAGATGGTGCATTAAATTGGAAATGGAGTATTAATATAGCAATACAAATAGCATCAGCACTAGAAACCGCACATAAAAATAATATAATTCACAGAGATATAAAACCACACAACATAATAATTACAGAAGACGGAATTGCAAAAGTTACAGATTTTGGAATTGCTAAATCTGTATCAAATTCTACAATAACTGCATTTGGAACAACTTTAGGCTCTGTTCATTATTTCTCACCTGAACATGCAAGAGGAGGATTTACTGATGCTAAGTCTGATTTATATTCACTTGGAGTTGTGATTTATGAAATGGTCACAGGTAAAGTTCCATTTGATGCGGATACACCAGTATCAGTTGCATTAAAACATATGCAAGAAATACCAAAGGAACCGATGCTAGTAAATCCTGCTGTACCACCTGCAGTTAATAGAATTGTTATGAAGGCGATGAAAAAAGATCCAAATTTAAGATATCAATCTGCAACTGAAATGTTAAAAGATTTAACATTAGCATTAAAAAATCCAGATGGAAATTTTGTTAAGATGTCAGATACAAGTGATGATTTTGCAACACAAGTTATACCAACAATTGAAAAGAAAAATATTGAAGAAAAAATAAAAGAAAGAGATTCTGAAAAGAAAAAGAAAAATAATAACTTCTTTAAAAAGCATAGAATGTTATCAGTAGCACTTGTATTAATAATATTGTTTGTAGTAAGTCTTGGTGGAACTACATTGTTCTTTAATTTAACTAGAAATAAAGATGTTCAGATTCCAAATTTAGTTGGATTAAGTGAGGAAGAGATTAAAACTAAATTAAATGGAACAAAATTATCTTATACGATAGTAGAAGAAAAATACGATGTGGAAGTTGATAAAGGACTTGTAATTTCTCAAAAACCAGAATTTAAGAATGATTATAAAATTAAAGAAAATACAAAAATCGAGTTAGTTATAAGTTTAGGACAAAAAATTGTAAAAGTTCCTAAAGTTGTTGGAAAAACAGAGGAAGAAGCAAGAAATGCATTAGAAGAACAAGACTTAGAGGTAGTTGTTGTTGAAGAATTCGATAAAAAAGTCGAAGTAGGCTATGTAATAAGCCAAGATGTAACTCCAGACACAGAAGTAGGAGCAGGTTCAACAGTTACAATTACAGTAAGTAAGGGAATAGAAGAAGTTACTGTACCAAATGTTATGGGTAAACCTAAAGATGATGCAGTAAAAGAATTACAAGATGCAGGTTTAGTAATTTCAGCAATACTTACAGATCAAGATACAACAAAGCAAGACGGAACTGTGTTAAAACAAAGCTTAGAAGGTGGTTCTACTGCAGAAAAAGGAGCAGGAATAACAATAACTGTAAATCAAATTCAACAATTAGTAGATGCAACTGCAATAATTAATTTAAAATCAGTACTTGGAAACGATATATATCAAAGCACAGGAAGTACAGGAAATACGGCGACTACAGAACCTCAAGTAAAAACAGTAAAAGTAAAAATCGTAGTTGGAAATGATACAGTATATGAAAATACACATAAGGCAAATGAAACAAATATAAGAGTACCATTTTCAGGAATAGGAACAGTACAAGTAAAATTATATGTTGATGATATATTAAAACGTACAAAGCAAGTTAATTTAGCAGAAGTTACTGAAGCTATGTTTGAATAAAGTTTATAATTAATAGAAAAAGAGGAGAACATTTTAAAGATTCTCCTCTTTTTAATATTTATTTTCTACAATGATTACAAAGTGTCTTTTAATATTCGAGCCATTTGAACGCCACTTGCAGATGCCATAATGAGTCCTCTTGTTAATCCTCCGCCATCTCCAATTGAGTATAATCCATTTATACTTGTTTCAAAATTTTTGTCTATTGCAATTTCATTAGAATAGAATTTTATTTCAGCAGCATATAAAAGATTATCAGGATGCGCAAATCCAGGAATTACTTTATCCATTGCTTTTATAAATTCTAATATATCAACCATTGTTCTATATCCAATTGCGTATGTAATATCTCCTGCTATAGCTGTTTTCAAAGTAGGAACAACACTGTTATTTTCTAAATCTTTAGCCCATGTACGCTTTCCGATTTAAAATATCTCCAAGTCTTTGAACCAATACATTTCCTTTTCCTAATTGATTTGCATTTTCTCCAATATTTATACCATATTTAATAGGCTCTTTAAAGGGGTCACTAAAATGATGAGATGCAAGAATTGCAAGGTTTGTATTAGTGCTTTTTTTATCTTTATATGAATGACCATTTACTAAGTTAAGATTATTATCATAGACTTCATTTGCAACAAAACCACTAGGATTTTGGCAAAATGTTCTAACCTTGTCTTTATATGGTGGAAGATGTGCAATAAATTTACCTTCATATAAGTATTCGTTTATGTCCTTCATAATACTATCTGGAAGTTCATACCTAACTCCAACATCAACAACACCAGCATGATTTTTTATAGAATATTTAGCACACATTTCTGAAAGCCAATTAGCGCCTTTTCGACCAATACCTAAAACCACATATTTTGATAAAATTTCCATTTCATCTGAACCATTAGAATTTTCTATTATAACACCTAATACTTTATTATCTTTAATAATTAAATCTTTAACATTGGTTTCAAACATAATATCTATGTTATTTTCTAAAAGATAATCTTGAAGTTTTTTATAAAGCTCATGACTTTTTTCTGTACCAAGATGTCTAATAGGGCAATTTGCTAATGTTATACCATTTTCTTTGGCTCTATCTGCAATTTCTTTTATTTTGTCTAAGTGTTCTAAGCCCTCAACAGATTTGTCAGCACCAAATTTTAAATATATTTCATCAGTATAAAACATGAGATTTTTTGTTTCTTGGACTCCAAGATATTTGTCTAAATTACCGCCTACTTCAATTGTGTCACTATCTTTGTTTGGAAGAGTGAGTTTACCATCAGAAAAAGCTCCACTTCCAGAAAAACCACTAGTGATATTGCAATATGGCTTACATTTTACACATTTTCCAGTTTTCTCAACAGGACAATATCTTTTATCAACTGCTTTTCCTTGTTCTATAATTAATATTTTTTTATCTTTGGCAATTCCAAGTTCAATAAGCTCATAAGCTGTGAATACTCCACTTGGACCAGCACCTACTATTATCAAGTCGTAATTATTATTCAAAATAAATCACCCCACAAAAATTATTATATAATAAAAATATAAAAAATAAAAGGATTGTATTTTTAGTTCACATGTTATATAATAATAGAAATACAAGATAAAAGTTTTTTTATTTTTCGTAAGAATCACAATAAATTAAGTTATATTATTTGCAAAATAAATTCTAAGATTTTATTTCTACAAAGTCTAAAGGGTCTTTAGAAGTTCCATCTATTTTAATTGAAAAATGAAGATGACATCCAGTTGTAGATCCATTTGTGGGATTACCATTTTTATCTTTATAAGGGTTATTTTCTACACCATAAACATTAAAAGGACCAACTTGTCCGATAATTTGCGATTGTTTTACATTATACCCGAACGTTAACTATAAAATTAGGTGATGTGTGGCAATATATAGCTTTAATATTTTCGTTTTCTAATATAATTGTATATCCACCGCTTCCATTAAAACCGAGATATGTTATTTTACCAGGCATAGTTGCTAAAAAGTATGTGCCTTCTTTAGCAGGAATATCTATTCCAGAATGAAATGGACCAGAACCTTGAAGCTTTAAATCTCTATATCCAAAATATGAAGAAATATAATATTTGTTAGGAATTGGCCAAGTAAAACCCGATTTACTTATAAAAATATCTTCTGGATTTATTCCAAAATCTTCATAATTCAAAAGTGAGAGAGGAGTTAAAATAGAGATGATAATTGCAATAATAATAAAAAGAATAAAAGAAAAGTTAAATAAATTATTCATTTTAAAGGCTACCTCCTTAAAATTTTAGTAGCCTCCAACCGTTATATATATATCTATTTTTTAAACGCAAAAAACTTACTAATAAAAAAGTTTAAAATTATTACAATAACAGTAATAATACATTTATTTACTAAAAATGCCATGTTATCACTAAGGATCCCATAAAAACTATGAATTACATCAACAAGTAAAAATACTCCTACAATTTCTATTATCATAGTAAAACTTCTACCTAAAATAAACTTACCAAATTCAAGCCATTTTTCTTTTGCATTATTAGCTTGAGAATTAAATACCCATTTACGATTTGTGAAATATGCAAATAAAATTGAAATGATTATACCAATTGTGCTAGCTATATTTTCTTCTATATGTAAAAAAGCTTTTAAAATATATGAAACAACAATATTAACCATTGTTGTTAATATTCCAAAGATTAAATAAAAAATAACTTCTTTCGAAAATATTTTTTTAGCTAGTACATTTAATTTTTCCATTTAATTTTTTATTTCCTTTCTTGGATAAATAATGCTTGATTTAAGCAAGATAATACAATAGAATTTTAAAATAAAAATGGCAGGGGTAGTAGGATTCGAACCCACACAAGCGGTTTTGGAGACCGATGTGCTACCATTAACACTATACCCCTATCAATTAATACTTATATATCTTAACATATAAAATAGAAATATGCAAGTGAAAATTGAAAAAATGTAATATTGACATAATATCTATATTATATGATGTCTAAGAAAAAAGAAGATATTTCCAAGATTTTGGAAACATCTTCTTTTTCCTTTTAGCAACAATTTGCTGAAAATTTTTGCTTTGTTTGATCTATTTTTTGTTGCTCTGCAGTTTCTGTTTTATACCAACCTTTTTCTGCCATTAAATTATATATTTTATTTTGGATATCAATTGATGTTTCAAGTGCATCTTGAAAAGCCGCATGAACTTCTGCTGTTGTTGATTCAAGTGAACCATGTAAGTATAAATCACAAACACCTTTAATTACTAAAAGTTCTTTTTCCATTAAATCTCTATCTTCCATTTAAAATTCTCCTTTCATTATAATAAATTTAAAAATTTGTCATACAAAGCTGTGTGAGTTTTTTCTAATTCAGCTATATAGTTTGCAAGGTTTACATCTTGAAGTTTGCTAGCTGTTTTTTGACTACAAGATTTCATGAATTTTTCATGACCTAATGCATCTTCAACGTATAATAATTCTTTACTTGTCATATTTAATCACCACCTATAGAATAATTATTACCATTTTTGCAAAAGATATGCAAAAAGAGATAAAAGTACCTTGACAAGATTTAAAATATGTGATAATCTAGTATTCGATACCAGATAAAAAGGAGAAGAAAAAAGGATGAGATATAAAACATTTTTCGAGTACCCTGTATTTACAAATGTAAAAGATGTAATTTATCATTCAGTTAAGAAATATCCTAAAAATGTAGCATTTAGATTAAAAGAAAAAAATGGAGAAGAAGTAAAATATATAGATATAACATATGAAAAATTTTTAGAAGATGTAAATTGCTTAGGTACAGGACTATTTTCACTTGGATTAAAAGACAAAAAGATTGCAATTCTTGCAAAAAATAGATATGAGTGGGCTTTAAGTTATGTATCTATTTTACTTGGAGGAATGATTGCAGTTCCACTTGATAAAGGACTTACAGACATAGAAATAGAAAATTCTATTTTAAGAGGAAAAGTAGATGCAATTATTTATGAAGAAAAATATGATGAAATAATTGAGAAAATAAAGGAAAGCAATAAATCTAATATTACAACATATATTTGCATGGAAAAGATAGAAGGAAAAGAATTCTTAAAAGATATAATAGAAAATGGAAAAGAAAAGATAGAAAAAGGTGATAGAGAATATTTAGATTACAAAATAGACGATAAAGCTTTGGCAACTTTAGTATTTACATCAGGAACTACATCAAAATCAAAAGTTGTTATGCTTTCACAATATAATATTGCAAGAAATATTTCAGACATGCAACTTGTAGAAGATTTTAGAAGCACAGATGTAAACCTTGCAGTGTTGCCATATCATCACACTTTTGGCTCAACAGGTCAGCTTATAATGTTAAGCTCAGGAATTACAACTGTTTTTCCAGATGGACTTAGATATATTGCTCAAAACTTAAAAGAATACCATGTTACTTTCTTTGTTGGTGTGCCACTTTTGATAGAAAAAATATATCAAAAGATAGAAGAAGAAATAGCAAAACAGGGTAAAACAAAGTTAATAAAGGTAGCAAAGGTATTTACAAATTTACTATTAAAATTTGGAATAGATATTAGAAGAAAAGTGTATAAACAAATAATAGATGGCTTAGGTGGACTTAGATTTGTAATAAGTGGTGCTGCAAGTCTTGATAAAAAAGTAGAAAAAGGATTAAATGATCTTGGAATACTTACAGTTCAAGGGTATGGCTTAACAGAGACGGCACCAGTACTTTGCGCAGAGAACTATAAATATAGAAGATATGGTTCAGTGGGCTTCCCAATGAAAAATGTACAAATTAGAATAGTTGATAAAAATAAAGAAGGAATTGGAGAAATTGTTGTTAAAGCTCCTAATGTAATGATGGGCTATTATGAAGATGAAGAAGCAACCAAAAAAGCAATAAAAGATGGGTGGTTTTATACTGGAGATTATGGATATATAGACGATGCAGGATTTGTATATATTACAGGAAGAAAAAAGAATACGATAGTTTTAAAAAACGGTAAAAAAATATTTCCAGAAGAAATAGAAGAAAATATAAACAAAATAGATGAAGTTGAGGATTGCTTCGTATTTGGGCTTCCAAAAGAAGATGATTTAGTATTATCTGTAAAGATTAAATATGATGAAGAAGTAATCAAGAAAAAATATGCTGGACTAAATATGGATCAGATCAAAAATGTAATTTGGGAAAAAGTAAAGGAAGCAAATAAACTTGTTCCAAAATATAAATATGTAAAGAATATGATTTTAACGAATGTTGAATTTGCTAAAACTACAACAAATAAAATTAAAAGATTTGAAGAAATGCAAAAAATGCATTTGGCATAAAATAAACAATATACCAAAGAAGCTTTTAATCTGCAATAAAAAGTACTTATCTTATAAAGATAGGTGCTTTTTATTTTAAAAATGTGCTATTGTAAAAATATTCAATTTGTGCTAAAATTATATATATTTTATAAAGGGGAGAGCTATTTCATGAATGTGTTTTTAGTACTTGCTTTTTTATTCTTTATAGGAAGTGTAGCTGGATGGGTATTAGAATTACTTTATAGAAGACTAATATCAAATGGAAAATGGATAAATCCAGGCTTTTTAGTAGGACCTTATTTACCATTATATGGATTTGGATTATGTATATTTTATTTAATTTCACAATTAAATCTAAATGGAATTCTGATAGTATTAATAATGATGATTTCGGTAACTGCAATTGAATATATTGCAGGAATAATATTTATAAAAGGTATGGGAGTAAAACTTTGGGACTATTCAAATGAATGGGGAAATATTGATGGACTTATTTGCCCACGATATATGCTATTTTGGGGAGTGCTAGGTGCAATATACTATTACTTAATAAACCCATACATATTAGATTCATTATCATGGCTTCAAGATAATTTGGCTTTTAGTTTTTTTATAGGATTTTTCTTTGGAATAATTTTAATAGATACAATTTATAGCACACAATTAGTTGTAAAAATTCGTAAATTTGCAAAAGAGAAACAATTAATTGTAAAATATGAAGAATTTAAAGCAACTATTTTAGAGCAAGCACAAAAAAACAAAGAGAAGTATTCATTTATTTTTGCAATTAATAATAATGTTAAAACTATTGAAAAACACTTAAATGCATATATGAAAACTCAAATTAAGCGTACTAATAAAATAAAAAAGACTATACATCTATTTTTAAAGGACAAAGTAAGATTAAAGAAAAAAGGAGAAAATAATGAAAGCAGTAATTCAGAGAGTGAGCAAAGCGAAAGTTACAGTAAACAATAAAATTATTGGAAATATAGGAAATGGACTTTTAGTTTTACTTGGAGTAACTCACGAAGATACTGAAGAAAACGCCGACTTTCTAGTGAAAAAGATAATTAATTTACGTATTTTCAAAGATGAAAATGATAAAATGAATTTATCTGTGAAAGATGTAGGAGGAGATATCTTGGTTGTTTCTCAATTCACTTTATATGCAGATACGTCATCTCGGAAATAGGCCAAGTTTTACAAATGCTGCGAAACCAGATAAAGCAAATATTCTCTATGAATATTTTAAAGAAAAATGTGAAAAAGAAGGAATAAAAGTTCAAAGTGGCGAATTTGGAGCTCATATGGAAGTTGAACTTCTAAATGATGGACCGGTTACAATTGTTATAGAAAAATAAGCAAAAAAAAAAGAGAGAATGAAACACAAAAATATGTGAATCATTCTCTTTTTTGATAAGCTATGAGCAAGTGCTCGTAGATTACGCAAATAAAAATCACACTATTGTTTTAAACCTTATAAAATTTTTGTGTCCTTAGTCACAATGAAACGGCAGAAGTATTTTTTGCCGTTAAAGATGGAATCAGGCACAAAGTTAGAAACATGACGCATGATAAAATCCAAATCATGTTTATAGCAATAGCCAACCAAGGAAACCTCCTGACCTTCAGCTATTGCTCTTTGCCGTGCACTTTCGAACATTGTACGAAAGGCATCAGTTCGACTGGAATAAGAACGTCTGTCGCTAATCTCCCTTGTAAAATTGATGTATATCATATCATTCCTCCAGTTGAAATAAAAGTGTGTGATTTTAATTTGCTTCTACCATAGAGGCTTGCCTCAAATGGTTACTTAATTATATCACATTATGTAACGTACTGCAATATAAAATTAATCAAATTTTAATAATTTTGTATTGGTTTTTTTAAAAAATTATTGTATAATATAAAATATATAAATAAAAGGGAAAGTGAACTTATGATTAGAATTAATGAAAAAAGAGAATTTTTACTATACATAATGGAAATAAAACGTCGTTTAAAAATACAACAGATGCTTAGAAAATATGTACAACATGGAAGTACAAATGTTTATACCCATTCAAGAAATGTTGCATATAATAGTTTTCTATTTGCTAAATTTTTAGAGAGAAAATTTGGATATAAAATAGATTATGAAATTTTAACAGTTGGAGCAATGTTCCATGATTTCTTTTTGTATGATTGGCATAGCCTAGAGCGGTAGACCAAGACTTCATGGGTTTAGACATCCAATGATTGCAAGTTTAAATGCTCAAAAATTTTATAATATAAATGAAAAAGAGAAAATTATAATAGAATCACATATGTGGCCACTTACACTTAGGAAGTTTCCTAAAACTATGGAAGCTAAAATAATTTGTCTTGTTGATAAAGGTTGCTCAATTGCAGAGACCTTTAGAAGATAGGAGGAAACCTAAAAAAATGAAACTAGAAGAATATTTATCAAAATTTACAATAGTAACTAGAGATCCAAATTTAGATGCAATGAAATATTTTATGGAGAAGTTTAATCATCCAGAAAAGAAAACAAAATTTATACATATTGCAGGAACAAATGGAAAAGGCAGTGTTTGCGAAATGATAAATAGTATTCTAGTGAATGCAGGATTTACAGTTGGAAAATATATTTCGCCACACCTTATAAAATATAATGAAAGAATTAGTGTTAATAATAAGCAAATTACGGATCAAGAAATATCAGATCTTTTAGATGTGATTTCTAAAAAAATTGATGAGTATTCTAAAAAACATGATACAATAATAAAAGAATTTGAAGTAATAACTTTGCTCGCATTACTTTATTTTGCAGAAAAGGAATGCGATTTTGTTGTGCTAGAAACAGGGCTTGGGGGAACTTATGACTGTACAAATATTGCAGATGGAATGGTTTCTATAATTACAGATATTGGTTATGATCATATGGATATTTTAGGTAATACAATTGAGAAGATAGCTAATAATAAAGCTGGAATTATAAAAAAAGATGCAGATACGGTTATGTATTTTCAAGAAAAAGTTACAGATATAATTAAAGAAAAATGTTCAAAAGAAAATAATACTTTACACTTAGCAGATTTAAGTGAAATTAAAAATTATTCTTATGACAAGAAGTTTCAAAAAATAGATTATAAATCACATAAAGATATTTTGATAAATCTTAAAGGAAAATGTCAAACATATAATGCTTCTCTTGCACTTGAAACGATTGATATATTAAGAGAAAAAGGCTACGCAATTAGTGAAGAAGCGGTAAAAAAAGGTTTAAGCACAGTGGTACATAAAGCAAGATTTGAAACTTTAAGTGAAAATCCAGAAATAATTTTTGATGGTGGGCATAATGAAAATGCGATTAAAAACTTAAAGAAAATGATTGAACAATATTATAAAAATGACAAGAAGACATATATTATTTCGGTTTTAAAATCAAAAGATTACAAAACACTTATAAAGCTACTTACAGAAGATAAAAACGCAAACTTTATCTTTACTAGTGGAAATAGTGAAACAAGATATGTCCCAAAAGAAGAACTATATAATGAGGCAAAAAAGTATTTAAACAAGAATATATATATAAGCAATTTAAATGAGGCAGTAGAAAATGCAAAAAATGGAAAATATAAAGGAGTTACTTTTATAGTGCGGTAGCTTTTATGTATATGGAGATGTAACAGTTCAATAAACTGTTACTTTTTTTATTAAACGATTGGTCAGTTTTGTATATTTATTTATAATTATGTGATAAAATTACATAGTTATAATTTTTAATATACAAGAAAGGAAAATTTTATGGACAAAAGAATATTTGAACCTCTAGAAATTAGAGACTTAAAAGACATGCTTGATAAAACTGGAAAATTATATGGAGATAAAAAAGCATATAAAATAAAGAAAGATGAAAAATATATTACTTATACTCATAAAGAAGTAAGGGATATGATAAATTATTTAGGAACTGCATTAATTAATATGGGGCTAAAAGATAAAAGAATTGCAGTAATTGGAAACAACAGGTATGAATGGGAAATAGCATATTTATCAGTTGTATGTGGTACGGGCATAATAGTACCTTTAGATAAATCATTAACAGAAGTAGAACTTGCAAATTTAATTGAAAAATCAGAAGTTGAGGCAATATTTTGCCCAGAAAAATATGTAAAAACTTTGGAAGAATTCAAACATAATGGGGTAGGAAAATTAAAACACATAATTTCAATGGATTTAGAGCTACATAAAAATGGAGTCCTTTCTCAAAAAGAATTGATTGAAGAAGGGAAAAAACTGATAAATAATGGTGATACAAGATTTATAAATGCTGAGATTCATCCAAGAAAAATGAGCATTATGCTATTCACATCGGGTACAACATCAGAGCCTAAAATAGTAGCTTTATCCCATAGAAATATATGTGCAAATTTAATGGATATAAGCTCAGTTTTAGATGTAAATTCAGATGATGTATTTTTATCTGTACTTCCAATACATCATGTATTTGAATGTACAGTTGGATTTTTATTTTCTCTATATAGAGGAGCAATGACAGTATTTTGTGATGGATTAAGATATATTTCAAAAAATTTAAAAGAATATAAAGTTTCAATAATGGCATGTGTTCCATCAATATATGAAAAAATATTGAAAAATATGAAGGCTAATCTACAAAAAGAAGGTAAGCTAAAAAAGGTATTAGAAGATGAAGAAAAATATAAAGATTTACCAATAGAAGAAAGAAAAAAGAAATTTAAAGAAATCCAAGATTTACTTGGAGGAAATATAAAGCTATTAATTAGTGGTGCTGCAGCTCTTGAACGTTCTGTTGAAAATGAATATAGGCTATTAGGATTTAATCTTGTACAAGGATATGGTTTAACCGAAACATCTCCAGTAGTTGCAGTTGGTTCTAATAGATTTCATAAAGTTGGATCAATAGGAAAATCAGTTCCAAGTGTTGAAGCAAAAATAGTAGATGTGAATGATGAAGGAATTGGAGAATTAGTTGTAAAAGGACCTAGCATAATGCTTGAATATTACAATAATAAAGAAGCAACAGAGACTGTATTTGATAATGGTTGGTTTTATACAGGTGATTTAGCAAGAATAGATGATGAAGGATATATATTTATTTGTGGAAGAAAAAAGAGCGTTATAGTTTTAAAAAATGGAAAAAACATTTTCCCAGAAGAAATAGAAAATTTAGTTAATCGTATTGAAGGAGTGAATGAATCTTTTATATTTGGAAAGCAAATAACAGATGATAAAGATGATATTAAAATAAATGTAAAAGTTGTTATTGATAAAGAAAGGGTAAAGGAAGTATATAAAGTAGAAACAGAAGAAGAAATATATAATGCAATACATGGAAAGATAAAAGAAATTAATAAAATTATGCCACAATATAAAGCAATAAGAGGGATGATAATAACTGAAGAACCACTTATAAAAACTACTACTAACAAGATAAAAAGGCAAGAAAATTTGAAAGCTATATATAATAAATAATACAAAAAGCCACCAAAGAAAAATCTCTTTGGTGACTTTCATATATGAATAAATGCTTTTTTTAGTTTTAATTAATTATTTCATCTAACCATTTTTTCATATTAAATAATATTTCATCTAAAGAATATGTACTTTCATTTCTAAAATATTTTAAGAGTTCCATTAATATTCCATTCATAAGAAACGAAATATCAAGTAAAAGGTATTTATCTTTATTTTTGTCTTTTAACGCATTGTAGATTTTATGATTAGCAATATTTTTTAATTTTTCCAAAAATAAAAGAGATTCATTGGCAGATAATAGTAGTTTATATGTTTCCTCATTATCTTTTAAACATTGTATAATATTGTCGAAATAATTTTTAATATCTTGTTTTGAATATAATTTTAAATCTTCACTGCACAAAAGTTCAATTGTTTGTAATTCATAGTCATGTGCTACTTCATATATATTATCATAATGAGTATAAAATGTACTTCTAGTAAGTTCAGCTCTTTTTACTAATTCTGTGACAGTTACTTTATTCAACTGCTTTTTTTCATTAAGTAACTCTGCAAAGGTTTTTTTTATTAAATTTCTTGTTTTAATTGAAGATGAATTTATACCTTGTACTTTCATAATTAATCCTTTCCGCATAAAAATGCTAAATTATTATATCACGGATTTACAAAAAAATAAATACAATTTCAGAAAATGTGTCTAAATTTAGACACATTCTTTAAGTTTATACTTTCAAAAAAGGAATAAAGAGAGTATAATATTATATTGTAGTTAAAAAAGAAGGGAAGGATTTACGTTGAGAAAAATTACAGACTTTGTAATAAACAAAAGACATTTTATATTAACTTTATTTATAATATTTACAATAGTTTCAGCAATATTATCATCAAAAGTAAAAATTAATTATGACATAGCAGAATATTTGCCAGACACATCAGAAACAAGAATTGGTATGGACATTATGGAGGAAGAATTTGCAGGAACGGAAACAAGTACTCTAAACTTAATGTTTGAAAATTTGGTAGATGAAGAAAAAGCAGATATAAAAAGTGAACTAGAAGCAATAAGTGGAGTTAAAGAAGTAGATTATGATGAGACAGAAAATTATAACAAAGAAAATTATACTTTGTATGTAATTACAGTAGATGATGAATCTGATTCCCAAATGGCAACTGATGTATATAAAGAGGTAACAAGTAAATATAAAGATTATACATTTTATACAAGTGGAAGCGTAGACGAGACAAATAAAGATGTATTACCAATTTGGATCGTTGTACTTGCTGTTGCATGTGCACTAGTTATTTTACTTATAATGTGTGAATCTTATGTTGAACCTTTTCTATTTTTAACATCAATACTTATGGCAGTTGTTTTAAATAAAGGTACAAATGTTATATTTCCAAATGTATCAAATATAACAAATTCAATAGTTGCAATATTGCAAATGGCTTTATCTATGGATTATTCAATAATGTTAATGAATAGATATGACCAAGAAAAGAAGATAGAAAAAGACAAAGTAAAAGCAATGAAAAATGCTTTATATAAAGCATTTCAAGCAATATCAAGCAGTTCTGTTACAACAATAGTTGGACTTTTAGCATTAGTATTTATGAGTTTTAAAATAGGAAAAGATTTAGGATTTGTTTTGGCAAAAGGAGTGTTATTTAGTCTAATTTGCATTTTCTTTGTACTCCCAGATTTAATATTAATGTTTGACAAGTGGATTGTAAAGTCGAGAAAGAAAAGCCCAAATATCAAGTTAGACGGATTAGGAAAATATAGCTATAAGATAAGATATATTGCAGTTCCATTGTTCCTTGTAATATTTATTGGAAGCTTTGTTCTAAAAGGAAATTTAGGAATTGACTATACAGATTCTGAGACGGACAAAATTAATGAAATATTTGATGAAAATAATCAAATAGCAATTATCTATAAAAATGAAGATGAAGAAAAAATTTCTAAATATTTGGAAAAGCTTGAGAACACTGAAAAAATAGATGAAGTGTTAGGCTATGGAAATACAATAAATGAAAAATTAACTTATGATAAATTAAATGATAAGTTTAGTGATTTAGGCTCAGATGTTACTGTAGAAGATTATTTGTTAAAAATAGTATATTATGATTATTATAACAAAGATAAAAGCGAAACTATGACTTTTGACGAGTTCGTAAAATTTATTGAAGAAGAAGCTTATAACAACGAGAAAACAAATGAAAAAATTGATGCTAAGACAAAAAGTGATATTACAAGATTAAAGAACTTTATTACAGTATCTAATATGAATAAGCAAAGAACGTCAAGTGAAATAGCAAGCATTCTAGAAATTGATAAAAGTGATGTAGATGACTTATTCATTTACTATTTATCTAAAAATAACAATACAAAAATTAGCATAAATGAATTTGTGAGCTTTATGAATAAAGATGTTTTACCAAATGCAAAGTACAGTAGCAAAGTTGATTCTGCAAGTAAAAACAAATTAAATACTTTGTCTAAATTCATAGATAAGCAAACAATACAAACCAAAATGACAAGTGATGAAATGTCAAAACTCTTTGAAATTGATAAGAGTACAATGGATGATTTATATAAGTATTATATATTAGTAAATGACATTGATATAAAAATGACGATTTCAGAATTTTCAAACTTTGTTATAAATAATGTACTAACAGATAGTACATATTCAAGTAGTTTTGATGAAGCAACAATTCAAAATATAAAATTATTACAAATATTTAGCAATATGGATTTGATTTCTAAACAAATGAACATCAAAGAGTTAGCTAGTTTGTTTGGAATAGATCAAAATAAGGCAACTCAAGTTTTACTTTTAAAAGCTATTAAAGAAACTGGAAAGATACCAGGAAATGTTACAGAATTAACTGCAACACCTTATGAATTTGTAAAAGTTATATTAGATAATAAAGATATGGACGTTGTAAAAAACAGTGTAGATGAAGCTACAATGCAAAAATTGCAGTTATTATCTGTTATTATGACGAGTAGCATGAACAATGTAAAATATACATATAAGGAACTTTCACAGGTTATTGGAATAGATGTGGGTAGCACAAAAAATATTTATACATTATATTTAATAGCACAAAATAATACCACTTTGACTCCTCAAGAATTTGTTAATTTTGTACTTGAACACAAAAATGACAGCACACTCTCAGGGAAAATTGAAAGTAATACTATTAGTGAATTAAATCTGCTTCAATCAGTAATGAATGGAGTTATAGCTAACAAAAAATATAGTAATAATGAATTATCTTCTCTATTAAGTATAGACAAAGAAAATTCAAACTTACTTTATGGATTATATACTTTTAAATATGTAAATAAAAATCCTAAGTTATCATTAAAAGATTTTGTAAGCTTTTTGCTTAAAGATGTAGTTACAAACAAAGAATATTCAAGTAACTTTGATAATGAAAAAATATCAAAGTTAAATACAGTAAATAGCATTATGACTGCTACAGTAAATGGTACTAAATATACATCAGATGAAATTTTTGCAATTTTAAGTAAGTTAAGCAATGATGTAGAGAAAAATACAGTAGAGATGCTTTATACTTATTATGGAAGTAATAAAGATTATAATGATTCATGGGAAATGACTGTAGAAGAATTTGTAAATTTCCTAAATAATGATGTTTTACAAGATGAACGATTCATAGAATTTATAGATGATGATATGAAAAATGATATAATAAATGCAAAAACAGATATAGATGATGCAAGAGAATTATTAATAGGAGATAATTATTCAAGAGTGGTATTAAATACAAAATTTGATCCAGAATCAGAAGAAACTTTTGAATTTGTAAAAAATACAAAAGATATGCTTAAAGAAGATATAGAAAATATTTATGTAATAGGTGATTCTCCTATGGCTTATGAGATAAGTCAGACATTTGATGGTGAACTAAACTTTATTACTGTAATAACAATGGTAGCAATATTTATAGTTGTAGCAATTACATTTAAGTCAGTTATTATTCCTATAATATTAGTATTAATAATACAGACAGCAGTTTATCTAACAATGGGTATATTATCAATAGTAGGAGAAAATGTGTACTTTATTTCAATACTTATTGTTCAAAGTATATTAATGGGTGCAACTATTGATTATGCAATCCTATACACATCATATTATCTAGAGAACAGAAAAAGTAAAGGAATAAAAGAAGCAGTTATAGCAGCATATAATAGGTCAATAAATACAATATTAACTTCAAGTTCTATACTTATTATAGTTACTTTAATTGTTGCATATTTTGCATCAGCAATTGCTGCAAAAATATGTAAAACAATCTCAGAAGGAACTTTATGTTCTACAATATTGATTATAATGCTACTTCCTGCAGTTCTTGCTTTTTGGGATAGATTTATAAAGAGAAAAGAATAATTTATATTTTATTAAATATTAACGAATATGTTTATGCTATTTGAAATTTTATGTAAAATGTGATATAATATTATTGTAAAGCCTAAAGTGGCTACATTTTGGTTACACTTCATAAAACTAAAAAGTGTTACCACAAAAAGCACATTGGCAAAAAAATTAAAAGAAAGGTTGAAAAAAATGAAAAAATCAGTTTTCCAGCGGCATCCTTGGAGGATCTTGGTAGTGGCTATTGCATGTGTTGCACTTGCAGTAGCAATCATCTACCTTGCAATTCCTATGGCAGATCCAGTGGCAGACACAGCAAGCAGCAACGAACGCAGTATTCAGACTTTGGACAGCAAAGTGCGGGAAAACAAGAACAGCCCCAGCGTTATTCTTCAAAAAGATCTTGATGATGCCAATACGACATCAGAAGAAAAGGTAAAAACATGGGAAGAAATGACGGCCGAGGACAAACACATTCTCTATGATAAGGCTGCTAAGCTTTATATGTCTGGAGAGTGGGATGGAACCGAGATCATTCTGGATGGGAAAACCCTTAAGCTTGCTTCACAGTGTGGTGGCTACATTTTGGCAGATGGACATCAACTGGCAGGTTACCATAACTTAGATATGCCGGACAATGTCAGCCAATACGATTGGAACACAACCAACTGGGTATATGTTCCGGGAAATGGCACATATGTCATAGCTAACAAGCACATTGTAAAGTATCTTCGGGGAGAAGAAAATATTCTTCCTGGAGAAGATTTACAGTGGAAGGGAATCCAAAACACGCAAGAGGAGTTAGAAGATATTTCTACTGATGATTACGTCTATGGTACTTATAAGTATAACAGACCTTTTCTTGAGTGGAATGAGACTAACCAAAAGCTCTATTTGGTAACAGGAAAGGTAGATAATCCTGTTGCAATTGGGCAAGAAGGTGGGGAATACTACTTGTATGTTATCCCCGACCTTAATCGTTCGGAAATCGAGTATATCGGGAAATTTTCTGGAACTGACATTCCGGAGGGAGAAAATCTTCGGACTCTTGACTTGGAGTCTATAGCTCATAAGTAAAATCATTTATCTTCGCCAATCGTGCAAGGAAAGAGCATGGGCATTGCCCGTGCTCTTTCCTTTGCTATTACATAGTAAAAAATATTGTTTTTTTACATAATATGATATATAATATTTGAGAATAATAGAAAAGGTGGAATAGTTATGCTAGATCAATTTTCAAGAACTGAATTAATAATAGGAAAAGAAGGAATAGAAAAACTAAAAAATGCAAAGGTTGCAATTTTTGGAATTGGAGGAGTGGGCTCATTTGTTGTTGAGGGTTTAGCAAGAGCAGGAATTGGTAACTTTATATTAGTAGATAATGATAATGTAGACTTAACTAATCTAAATAGACAAATAATTGCAACACATAAAACAGTAGGAAAACCAAAAGTAGATGTATGCAAAGAAAGAATATTAGATATTAATCCAAAAACAAAATTAGAAACACATCAAGAATTTTTTATGCCAGATAGTAAAGAAATTTTAGATAATACAGTTAGCTATATAGTGGATGCAGTTGATACAGTAACAGCTAAAATAGAGTTAGTAATGAGAGCAAATAAATTAAATATTCCAATAATATCATGCATGGGAACTGGAAATAAATTAGATCCAACTAAATTTGAAGTAACAGATATTTATAAAACAAGTATATGTCCTTTAGCTAAAGTTATGAGAAAAGAATTAAGAGCAAGAGAAATTAAAGAATTAAAAGTGGTTTATTCAAAAGAAGAACCAATTAAGCAAGATATGGCAGAAGGAAAACAAGTTCCAGGAAGCATCTCATTTGTTCCATCTGTTGCAGGTTTGATTGTAGCAGGAGAAGTAATAAAAGATATATTAAAATAGTAAAATTAAGAGAGCATTAGATAGTCTGTTTAAAGTTTAAAATTCTTATGATAAAATTCTATTTTTTAAAAAACCTAGAATCTATTACAGATTCTAGGTATCTTTATATATTCTAAGTACTCTTTTACTTATAGAGCAAATTACTTCATAAGTAATAGTATCTAAATGATTAGCAATTTCTTTAATATGCTCAATATCTTTTATTATAGCAACTTTATCACCAACTTTAACACTACTATCAACCTTAATAAACAGCATATCCATGCAAATATTTCCAACTATTTTATATGGTTTGTCATTTATATAAACATTTCTACCAGTATTTTTTCTAATAATACCATCTGCATAGCCAATAGGTACAACTGCAATTTTTTCTTTACCATTTGCTTTATATGCACCATTGTATCCAACAGTTTCATTATCCACATCATTAATTTGAATAATTTTGCTATAAAGACTGAAAGTAGGTAAAAGTGAAATATCATCTGTTGTGTCCATAAGTCCATACATTGCTATTCCGAGCCTACAGCCATTACAATATGGCAATTTAGGAAATCTGAGTGTTGCGTCACTTGCTCCTATGTGAATTATTGGAATATCAAACAAATTAATATCAGATGTTATTTCTTCAAATTTTGTATATTGATTTAATGTAGTAGAGGTGTCAAGAGCATTATATATATGTGTATATAATCCCTCTAATATTAAATTACTTTCTTTAATATTTTTATAAGCGATATTAAATTCTTCCTTATTGTTAATTCCTAATCTGTTCATTCCTGTATTAAGCTTTATATGAACCTTTAGATCTTTGTGATTAACTAAAAGAAGATTATTTAAATATTCGAGATTACTAATTGTTATAGTTATGTTATTTTGAATACATTTTTCAATATAATTAATAGGTATGATTCCTAGACATAGAATAGGAATATCTTTAATTTCTTTTCTAATTCTTAATGCTTCACCTAATGTAGCAACAGCTAAATAGTTGCAACCTGCATTTATTATAGATTTAACTACTTTAATGCCTTTATGACCATAGCAATCAGCTTTTACAACACCAAAGTAATATTTATAATTATTGCATTTACTTATTATTTTTTTTACGTTATGTTCTATATTTTTCAAGTTTACTTCTACGTAAGTATCTCTGTACATAGTTATCCCTCATTTCATTAAAAAATTATATCACTATACATTTTTTTATGCAATAAAAAAGATATTATTATTATTTAATATATAAAATTTATAAATATTATAGACAATTAAAAAATAATATTGTAGAATAATTGTCATAATATAATACATTTAGAAATAAAATGTCAAGTGATATCTAAAAGTTATATAAAGGAGAAAGTGTAGAAGAAATGGCAAATATAATTGATTATGTTAAATGGAGAGGAGATTTAAGTCTAAACGAATCAGAATTTAATGAGATAGACAGTTTAATATTAAATAGATTTTCATATTTCCCATTAGATAATATAATAAAAGAAAATGAAATAATATCAATAAAAGAATTAAGTAGAAGATTTGAAGCGGAAGACAAAGAAAAATTAAAAATACTTTGGAAAGATGATGCAGAATTATTTCCAATAATAGGAAAAAGTGAAAGATTTGGTAAAATGCAGGCTCTAGAATATGTAAATAAAATAGATCCAGAAACAGAAAAACAATTTTCAGCAATTACGGTAATTTTACCAGATAATACAATTTATGTGTCATTTAGAGGAACTGATAATACATTAATCGGATGGAAAGAAGATTTTAATATGAGCTTTAAAAGCCATATTGCATCTCAAAAGGCTGCAAAGGAGTATTTAGAAAACATTGCAAAACAATATCCAAATAAAAAAATAAGAATAGGTGGACATTCGAAAGGAGGCAATTTAGCAGTATATGCTTCTATTTTTGCAAATTCTAAAATCCAAAAAAACATTATAAATGTATATAATAATGATGGACCAGGATTTAATGAGGATATAGTAAATACTGAGGAATACAAAAATATAATTGAAAAAGTAATAACATACATACCACAAGACTCAATATTTGGAATGTTATTAAATCATGAAGAAAGATATACTGTAGTGCAAAGTACAGCAAAAGGAGTAATGGAGCATGATGTATATTCTTGGCAAGTAATTGGGAAAAAATTTGTTGCATTAAAGGAAGTTACAAATGGCAGTAAAATTATAGATAAAACAATAAAAAATTGGCTTAAGGACCTAGATTTAAATACAAGAGAGCAAGTAATAGACATTATATTTGAAGTAATTAATTCAACAGAAGCAAGAACAATAGCAGATTTAAAACTCTCATTAATGAAGAATGCAAAAATAATATTATCATCATATAGTCATATAGATCCAGAAAATAAAAAAATGATAACAACCACAATAGCAGAATTTTTTGAAATTTTTAAAGAAAATATTAAAGAAGAGTATAAAAATAATATTAATTTAAAAAATATAATACCTATGAAAGGTGCAAAATAAGTATAGACAGCCACTGTGGGAAAATTGTGAAAATTTTGTGTATGTAGTTGATTTTTGAAATATATTAAGTTATAATTAAAAATACCATTTTATTTTAAGGAGAAAAATATGCGAAGCAAACGAGAGAAGAAAAAAAGACATATATTTTTAAAAATATTTTTAGTATTACTTATATTAATAGTTATAGCAGCAGGTGTAGTATTAGGATATGCATATAGTAAGTTTGAATTAGTTAATTGGGATGAAAATATAGATAAAAATGAAATAGAAGTAAATGAAGGCGTTGAGGAAGCACATGGATATGAAAATTTCTATTTATTTGGAGTTGATTCAAGAAAAAATAGTTATGACGGAGCATTAAGTGATGTTATAATGGTTGTTAGTATAAATCATGATACAAAAAAAGTAAGAATTGCTTCAGTTTATAGAGATACGTATTTGCAATTTACAGATACAACTTATGACAAAATAACTCATGCATTTATTCAAGGTGGACCTTCAAAATCTATGAGTGTATTAAATAAAAACTTAGACTTAGCAATAACAGAATATGTGGCAATAAACTTTAATGTTGTTATTGATGTAGTTGATGCAGTAGGAGGAGTTGAAATTGATTTAACATCTGAGGAAGTAAGCTATATAAACCAATATATTAATGAATTGAATAAAGTAACAGGACGCAAATCAAGTCGTATAACAAAAGCAGGAACTTATACATTAGATGGAGTACAAGCTACAGCTTATGCAAGAATAAGATATACAGCAGGAGGAGATTGGAAAAGAACAGAAAGACAAAGACAAGTTTTACAGCTTGCAACTGAAAAAGCAAAAAATATGAAAATGTCAGAAATAAATAATTTAGCTAACATTGTTCTTCCACAAATATCAACGAACATTTCTCGTAAAGATATAACAAAACTCATAACTCAATGTATGTCATATGAAATAGAAGAAACTACAGGATGGCCATATGATGTTGGAGATTATAGACCACCAAATGGAGCATGGTATAATCCGCCAATAAATCTAGAAAAGCAAGTTATAAAACTTCATGAATTTCTTTTTGATAGAGAAGAATATGTTGTTTCTGATACTGTTAAAAAAATAAGTGATGCCATAATAAAAAAGACAGGATTACAATAAAAATAATATAATTGTTAATTCATATAAGTAAGTGATTTATTGTTTACAATCACTTACTTTTTTGATATACTTATAACGTAATAATATTTAAAAATGGAGGAAAAATATATGTGTACGGCAATAACTTATAATACAAAAAATCATTATTTTGGAAGAAACTTAGACCTAGAATATTCATATAACGAAACAGTTACTATAACACCTAGAAATTACGAATTTAAATTTAGAAAAGTAGGAAATATAAATAATCATTATGCAATTATAGGAATGTGCTATGTTGCAAATAACTATCCACTTTATTATGATGCTATAAATGAGAAAGGATTAGGAATGGCTGGATTAAATTTCCCAGGAAATGCTGATTATAAAGAGGTAGAAGATGGAAAAAATAATATAGCACCTTTTGAATTTATACCATATATTTTGTCACAGTGTTCAAATATTGAAGAAACAAAAAAATTATTAGAAAATGTAAACATTGCAAAAATTAACTTTAGTGATGAATTACCAGCATCTCCTTTACATTGGATAATTTCAGATAAAGAAAAATCTATAACTGTTGAATCTGTAAAGGATGGATTAAGAGTATATGACAATCCTGTTGGAGTTCTTACTAATAACCCAACTTTTGATATGCATTTGTTTAATTTGAATAATTATATGAGTTTATCAACAGAACAACCAGTAAATAATTTCTCTAAAGAATTAAATCTTGATACATATAGTCGTGGAATGGGTGCAATGGGCTTGCCAGGAGATTTATCATCAGCTTCTAGATTTGTAAAAGCAACATTTACTAAGATGAATTCAAAATCTGGTGATTCTGAATCAGAAAGTATAAGCCAATTTTTCCATATACTAGGATCTGTATATCAACAAAGAGGATGTGTTCATATGGGAGAAGGAAAATATGAGATAACTATTTATAGTTCTTGTGCTAATTTGGACAAAGGAATATATTATTATACAACTTATGAAAATAGTCAAATTACAGGTATTGACATGAATAAAGAAAACCTAGATAGTAGAGAATTAGTAAGCTATAATTTAATAGAAGGACAGCAAATATTTATGCAAAACTAATAAGAAATGGAGAAATATATGGAGGAAGTCTTAGAAAGAGTAAAAGTAGAAACAAATACTCATAAAAAGAAATTTACAATATTTGGAATTAGTATATATAAGATATTAGTTTATTTTATTATATATAGTATTTTAGGATATATTGTTGAAACATTATATGCTATCTTAACGAAAGGAGTATGGGAAAGTAGACAGAGTTTCTTATACGGACCATTTTGTGGAATATATGGTTTAGGAGCTGTAGTATTAATTTTAGCTCTACAGTATTTTAATACAAGTACTAATAAATTATTTATAGGTGGGTTTATAGTAGGATCAATAGTAGAATATGTAGTTAGTTTAGTAGGAGAGTTAATCTTTCATGTTAAATGGTGGGATTATTCTCAAATGCCATTGAATATAAATGGTAGAATATGTATATATTTTTCTATTTTCTGGGGATTTTTAGCAGTATATTTTATGACATCTTTTCATCCTAAGATAGAAAAGTTTATTAATAAAATAGAAGCTAAAAAGCCAATGAAGGTCTTAAAAATTACTACGATACTTGTAACAGTATTTTTGCTATTTGACTTTTTAATTACAACATATGCATTAAAGGTATTTGTTGTTAGAAAAGTACATGACTACGACTTGAATGTTGAAAATAAAGAATATGTAATTAATGATACATATAACAAAGTATATGGTAATGAAAAAATGGCAAATTTTATATATAAGTATTTTAGTGATGAGAAAATGATTAAAACTTTTCCTAATTTGAAAATTCAAGATGTAGATGGAAATATATTATATCTAAACCAATATGTTGGAGATATACAACCATATTATTGGAAATTTTTTGAGAAAAAAGATATACATATAAATGAAAACGCGGAAACCTAGGAATTATTGACAAAACATCAATTTTATGATAACATACCAATATCTGTATAGGAGGGATTTGAGTGAATAATTTGCTTGATAAAGAAAAAATTAATGGTATAGAAAAAAGAAATGTTTTAATTGGCGGTGCATGGCCTTATGCAAATAGTTCATTACATTTAGGACATCTTGCAGCATTGATATCTGGAGATTTTTTAAAGCGATATCATGAATTATTAGGCGATAATGTTTTATATGTTTCAGGAACTGATTGCCACGGAACACCAATAACAGAAAGAGCTATGAAAGAAGGCGTAAATCCAAAAGATATTGCTGAAAGATATCATAAAGAATTTAAAGAAGTTTTTGATAAAATGGAATTCTCTTATGATTTATATACAAAAACATGTGAAGAGTATCATAAAAAGCATGTAGAAGAAATGTTTTTAAAAATGTATAAAAATGGTTATATATATTCAAAAAAATCTATGCAACCATATTGTGAACATTGTGGTAAATTTGAAGCTGATAGAGAACTTGAACTAGTATGCCCAAATTGTGGATTAGTAACAAAAGGCGATCAATGTGATTGTGGTTATGTTCCAACAGAAGAAGATTTAGTAGGGGCTACTTGTAGAACATGTGGAAATAAAACAATTCAAAAAGAAAATACACACTTATATTTAGCATTATCAAAATTACAAAAACAAATAGAACAATATACTAAAGAGAAAAAAGAAAATTGGAGAATTGCATCTATAAATGAAACTGAAAAATATTTAAAAGAAGGCTTAAAAGATAGAGCTGTTACGAGAGATT
The DNA here is from genome assembly GCA_947584805.1 of uncultured Clostridia bacterium. GTDB lineage: Bacteria > Bacillota > Clostridia > TANB77 > CAG-508 > JAAWPK01. The sequence continues at coordinate 116,144 of CANPWU010000001.1, forward strand.
TATCATGGGGAGTAGATATTCCAATAGATGGATTTGAAGACAAAAAGATGTATGTATGGATAGATGCGGTATTAGGTTATGTAACAGCAACTCAAAGAATCTGTGAAGAAAAAGGACTAAATTGGGAAGATTACTGGAAAGCAAATAGCAATATTAAAATGTATATGTGTCATGGAAAGGATAATATAACATTCCATACAATTATTTTGCCAGCACTATTATTAGCTATGAATGAAAATTATCATTTACCAGATGTAATGGTTTCAACACAATATTTAAATATCAATTCTGAAAAGATATCAAAAAGTAAAGGCAATGGAATAACTATATTGCAAATGCTTGAAAAATATAATGTTGATTCTATAAGATATTATATGATATCACATGGACCAGAGAACAAAGATGTGGATTTTACAATTGAAAATTATGTTAGTATACACAATTCAGATCTTGTTAACAAATTTGGAAATTTTGTTAATAGAACATTAAAATTTAAAGGACTAACTGAAATTCCTTTAGGAATTATGGATAAAGAAGTAGATGATGAAATTACAAAGAAATATAAAACGGTTTCAGATTATATTGAAAATTTGGAATTCAAAAAAGCATGTAATGAGATTATTGAGTTAATAGAAATTGGAAATAAATATTACGACGAAAGAAAGCCTTGGGTACAAAGAAAAGAAGATATAGAAGAATTTAATAATACGATTTATACATGCGCAAATGTAATTGCTAATTTATCAAATCTACTTGAACCTATAATGCCAGAAACAACTCGCAAATTAAGAAAATATTTAAAAATTGATAAACCATCTTGGAATAAAATAGAAATAAAAGAAGAAATACCTCTTGAAGATATTGATATTCTTTTTGAAAAAATAGATGAAAAATAGGAGAAAATAAAATATGTGGCTTGCAATAAAAAGAGGAAGCGTTGTTTTAATAGGATTATTATTACAAATATTGTTAAGTTTATTTATATATTTAAAATTAGGAGAATATATACAAATTATTCAGGTTTTGTATGGAATTATTAGTGTATTAATAGTATTAGCGATTATAAAAAATAGCAAAAGATTAAGCAGTGACTTAATATGGATTCTTACAATAATGCTATTTCCAATAGTTGGGACACTTCTATTTATAATATTAAATAAAAATAGAAACAATAGTAAAATATTGAAAAATATTAATAATAACATAAATGAAGGTCAGAAGTATTTAGTGCAAGATGAAAATATAAAAAAAGAAATTCAAGAAAAAAATTTAGGACAATTACGTTATATAAATGAGTTTGCTGGCTTTCCTGTAACTAAAAATAATGAAGTAAAATATTACCAACTAGGAGATGAAGTATTTCCTGTAATGCTTGAAGAATTGAAAAAAGCAGAAAAATTTATATTCATGGAATATTTTATTATCAACAAAGGAGAAATGTGGGGGAAGATAGTAGATATATTAAAAGAAAAAGTAAAACAAGGTGTAGATGTCAGAGTAATGTATGATGACATGGGATCTGTTGCAATGCTTCCAACAAGTTTCCCTAAAGAGCTTGAAAAGGATGGAATTAAATGCGTTTTATTTAATAAGCTTTCTCCATTTTCAGGTATTATTATGAACCATAGAGACCATAGAAAAATGACTATTATAGATGGACATACAGTTTTTTCAGGAGGAATAAACATATCAGATGAATATATAAATGTAAATAGCCCACATGGTCATTGGAAAGATAATGGAATTATGATTAAGGGAGAAGCGGTTTGGAACTTTACAGTAATGTTTCTAGAAATATGGAATGCTTTTAGAAATGATGATAAGGATTATACAAAATATAAGTTTAAATTCGATAAACAATATCAAGAAAATGGATTCATTGTACCTTATGGGGAGAGCCCATTAGATAATGAAATTACAGGAGAAGATGTATATTTAAATATTATAAACCAAGCAAAAAAATATGTTTATATTTATACTCCATATTTAATAATTGATACAGATGTAATTAACAGTTTAGTTTTAGCAGCAAGAAGGGGAGTAGATGTTAGAATTATTGTCCCTGGAATACCAGATAAAAAATTTGTTTATGATGTAACAAAATCATATTTCTATACACTAATACAAGGTGGCGTTAAAATATATACATATACTCCAGGATTTGTACATAGTAAAGTATTTGTTTCAGATGATGAAGTTGCAACTGTTGGAACTATTAATATGGATTATAGAAGTTTGTATTTACATTTTGAATGTGGAGTTTATATGAAAGATACAAATGTAGTACAAGATATAAAACAAGATATAAATAATTCTATAAAAAAATCACATATGGTAACAATTAAAGAAGCTAAATCAGGCATTATTGAAGGCATGTGGCAAGCAATTTTAAGAATATTTGCACCACTTATGTGATAGATTTAAAAGGAGGAAAAATAAATGAAGGATATTTTAAAAAAATCAGGATGGGTAGATATATTAGTATCTATAATATTTGCAATAATTGGTATATTTATGATAGTAAAAACAGATTCAGCAGTTAAAATAATATCTTATGTCTTAGGTGGAATATTCATTGCTATGGGAATTGTTAAGGTTGTAGACTATTTTTTGTCAAAAGGAAAATATGATTTTTATAATTACGATTTAATTTATGGAATAATTGCTGTTATTATTGGATTAGTTACTATATTTTGCAGTGGTTTAATTGAATCTATGTTTAGAATTATATTAGCACTTTGGATAATATATAGTGGACTTATGAGATTATCACTATCATTAAAGTTACATACAGCACAAATAAATATGTGGAATGTATCATTAATATTATCAATTATTATGATTATTGGTGGAATATATATGTTATTCCAAAATGGAGCATTAGTATTAACTATTGGAATAATAATGTTAGTATATTCAATCATTGATTTAATTGAGAGTGTAATTTTTGTAAAATATGTAGATGAATTAATGGATTAATTTTACGTTATCATAAAATAATATAGAATAAGTTAAAGGGGCCCTATTCTAGGACGCCCTCTTTTTATTTTAAACAATAAGATTCCAGATACCATTTGTTATCAAACAAATAATTATTCCACAGAGAGTAGGAAGCATAAATGACAAAATAGTCCATTTAATACTTTTTGTTTCTTTGTATATTGTAATTAATGTTGTACTGCAAGGAAAATGTAAAAGCGTAAACAACATAACATTAAGACCAGTTATAAAAGTCCAGCCATTTGCAATCAATATTTCAGATATAGCCATAGTATCATTTAAATCTATAAGAGAACTTGCAGACATATAACACATTAAAATTATAGGAAGTACAATTTCATTTGCTGGAATTCCTAAAATAAATGCAGCAAGTATATAGCCATCTAGCCCCATGAGCCTTGCAAAAGGATCTAAAAAATTAGCAATATATGCTAATATGCTCAAACCACCAAAAGAAATATTTGCAAATAACCATATAACAATACCAATAGGAGCTGCAACAGAAACAGCTCTTGCTAAAACAAAAAGTGTTCTATCAAATAATGATCTAACAATGACTTTCCCAATTTGAGGTTTCCTGTAAGGTGGTAATTCTAGTATAAATGAAGATGGAATACCTTTTAATAATGTTTTTGAAAGAAGTCTTGAAATTACAAGCGTTAGGAATATTCCAAGTAAAATTACAAGTAAAACGGCAAGAGTTGAAGCAATAGATGCAAGAAAACCTGAAAAATAACAACCAATAAAAATTGTAGCTGTCATAATTAAAAAAGGAAAACGACCATTGCAAGGAACAAAGGCGTTAGTGACAATTGAAAGTATTCTTTCTCTTTTTGAATCAATAATCCTAGTTCCAATTACTCCAGCAGCATTACAACCAAATCCCATGCACATGGTAGAGACAATATTGATAATTTTTTATTTATATGATATAGTATGAATTGTAAAAGAAAAATTTAGTCTAATAATAAATTGTTTAATTGGAGAAAATATATGGATAATAAAAAAGATTGGGAAGAACTAGAAAAATGGGCAGAGAATGAAAAATTAAATAATATAGAGAAATATAAAGTTGATATAGGTAATATTGATATGCAACAAAAAACTAAAGGTGTAAATGTAGTTGTAAAATTTTTAAATGGGATATTCAAAACAACAAAAGTAGCTTTTATAGTTGTAGGAATAATTATAGCTTTATCTGTTTTTACAGTTGTTAAAGTAAACGTTTCTAGATTTAAATCAAGTGTTGATGTAGATATAAATTCTATTGCTAATATGCATAATATAAAAGTAAAAGTGATATCACAAGAAACAGAAGATAATGGAAACGGAACATACATATTTGCATTAAAGAAGAAACCAGAAATTCAATTTAAGGCAATAAAAGAATATGGAAAACTAACTGAAGACTTTGAAGCAAATTATCAAAAATATGTATTTAACAATTGGAATAGTAGTGTAAAAGAAAAGTTTGAAGTTGAAGAAAAAAGAACTGAAGAAGGAATTTTGCATTATAGCAATTACGTAATTGCTGATAATACAGAAGAAGTAGAAGAAGCGGTAGAATATATAATAGAATTTTTAGAGTATGCTGAAAAGTGGAATAAAGAGAATAAGGTTGTAAAAATATGGCAACAAAAAAAGAATGAGTTTATTGTACCAATAAGAAATGTATATATAAAAATTCAAGATAATGTGATTTATCCATATCATGCTTTGTTTCAAACAGCTGATGAAATAAGGAATGATGCAAAAGAACAATTAACAGAAATATCAAAATTATCAAGAATATCATGAATTCAGAAAGAACTATTTGTATAATAGTGTAATTTTTCTATTATTAATGTTAATAAGATTTTCATCTTTTAAATGCTTTAATTCTCTGAACATAGCAGATCGATTTACAGCAATATAATCTGCTAAATCCTTTAAAGAGAAAGGTAAATAGATATTTCTTTGACGACTTTTCTTATGTTGCATTTCGAAATATTCCAATAATTTATCTCTAATCTGTTTTTTCTCTAAAATTCTTATTCTTTCATTTTTTTCTTTAAATTTAGTATTAATAATATCAAATAGATTTTTTAAGAAAACATTAAAATAAGAGAATTTTAAGTTTATGGGATTTAGTAATTTATCATAATCTATAACTAATACTTGAGTATCTGTTTTTGAAATTATCTGATAATTTTCATTATTTGTTAATGATATATTAGTACCAAATACATTATCTTTGAATAAATTATCAATTATTATTTCATTACCGTTATATTCTATATTAATAATTTGAGCATGACCATCTAAAATAATACCTATAATATTTTCACTTTTTATAGTTGGCAAAATTTCTTGATTTTTATTAAAATTATAAATGTGTACACCCAATAAATTATATAGTTTATTTATCTCAACCCTTGATAAATCTGTAAAAGGACCATTCATAATTATCACCAAAATAATTTTAACATTTTTTAATAAAAGTTGCAAGTGCAACTTTTTATTTATGCATATTATTGGTAGAATAATTTTAAAGTAAAATGTATTTGGAGGAACAAAAGAAATGAAAATTATTAAAAGAGATGGACATATAGTAGATTATGATCCAGAAAAAATAAGAATAGCAATTGAAAAAGCAAATAATGAAGTAAGAGGCAAAGAAAAAGCATCAAAAGAAGAAATAGAAGAAATTATTAAGTATATCGAAGAATTAAACAAAAAGAGGATTTTGGTTGAAGATATACAAGACATAATAGAAGAAAAATTAATGGAGTTTGACAAATATCAATTAGCAAAAAAATATATTACATATAGATATACAAGAGAATTAGTGAGAAAAGCTAATACTACAGATCAAACAATAAAGGAATTAATCGAAGGGGAAAATGAATACTGGAATAATGAAAACTCTAATAAAAATGCACAAGTTGTAACTACACAAAGAGATTATTTAGCAGGAATTACAAGTACAGATATTACTAGAAGATTTTTACTTCCAGAAGATATAGTAAAAGCACATGATGAAGGAATTATACATTTTCATGATGCAGATTATTTTG
>CANPWU010000002.1 GCA_947584805.1 uncultured Clostridia bacterium
GCTAGAAAAGGAAGAAACCCACAAACTAAAGAAGAAATCAAAATACCTGCATCAAAAGCTCCAGTATTCAAAGCTGGAAAAGCATTAAAAGATTTAGTAAATAAATAAAATTAAAACAAATTTAATAAATAAAATAACCTTCAACTCTATAGAGTTTTGAAGGTTATTTTTTGTTATCTATAATTTTTTTATTTGATGATTAATGAACTTCTGTAAAATTTATATCTGATTTTTTATATTCTTCTGGATTAAGACCAATCTTATCTTTCATATAATCTAGAAGCCAAATAAATATTAATAAAAATGTTAATCCAATAATTATAACAGCATATATAGTAGAAGTAAATCCTAGAAGGAGAGATGCTATATAGCACATAACTGTACTAAATAAACTTTCTACAAGAGTATTTGCTGAATATATTTTTGTAGACATACTAGAACTAGAAAAACTATTTAAATACCTTTTTTGTAAAGTATAATATGGACCTTTTATAATGTATTGTACTGCGTAAAATATCAATACCATAATTACTGTAAAGGTAAAGTTTCTACTATATAATGATACAAATCCAATTCCTATAAGTGATAGAGAAAATACAAGTGAAAAATATGTAAGTACTCTATTTTTTAGCTTTTTATGGAAGTAATTTTGAAAATTACTTGCAACGGCTGAAAAAATTGTAAGAATTGCAAAAATAATACCAAAATATTCTTCTTTAATTCCAATTTCAGTAAATAAACTACTTGCGATAGAAGAACGAATAGCAAATAAAGCAGCAAACATACCAGAACATAGGAAAAGCGCTTTTAATCTGTTTGAATTAAATATATTTTTAAAAGCTATCTTCAAATCTTTAAAATATGCCTTAAAACTTCCTGATTCTTCTAATTTTACTTTTTCTTTAGGGTTTTCATAAGTTTTAAATTTAAAAGCAAATATGCAGGAGATTATGCACATAACAAAACATAATATCATTGGAAGATAATTGTTAAAAACAAATAAAAATCCACATGCTATTGAAGTAATTGCATCAAAAAAATACCAATAGGCAGATCCTTTACCATCTAAATTAGTAAAAATTGTTCCTTGATGTTCTTTAGCAGTTATGCAATCACGAAGAAATATAGGGTCACAAAGTGTTTTTAATGAATAACCGATTCCCATAATTGCATATGAAATTACTGCGTGTGTTAAGTTTTGAACAAAAAGCAAAATCCCAATGCTAAGTGCGACCAAAATATTTGAAAGTAAAATACTTTTCCTCTTTCCAATAAGTTCTGCAATATTAATACTAGGTATTTGACCTATAAATTTGAAAAGAGTATAACAAGAGTCCATAAATAATACATTTGAAGCTGAAAGACCTTTTACCTGTGTTAAAAATAAAAAACTTATTGAATAAAAAAATAATAAATCCCATGAAAACATTTTATAATAAGGAAATATTTTTAAATTATATTTTTTTGCTTGTAAATATTTTTCTTCTAATATATCAATTTCTGTATTTTCTTTTATTTCTTGTTGCTCCATTTTTTTCCTCCATATCTTTTGTTACTTCATTTTTAAATTATATAATAAAGATTTTAATTTGTAAATATAAATTGACAAAAACGACATGTATTGATAGAATATATCTTAAATATAAAAGGAGAAAAAATTATGCAAATTTTTCCAAAGGCATATTTTGAAAATATAACGAAGATAAGTATAGATTTTTTAAATAAAAACAATTTAAAAGCTTTAATTTTAGATATAGATAATACTTTAATAGATTTTGATAAAAACTTACTTAATCGGAGCAAAAGAATGGTGTAATAATTTAAAAGGACAAGGCATAAAATTTTATATATTATCAAATACAAACAAGAAACAAAAAGTAGAAAAAGTTTCAAAGGAACTTGATGTTCCATTTATTATGTTTGCTAAAAAACCTTTTAAAAGTGGATTTATGAAAGTTCAAAAAGAACTAGAAATAGACAATAAACAAATAGCTGTTGTAGGAGATCAAATATTTACTGATGTAATTGGAGCAAATAATGTAAATATGTTTTCAATACTTACTAAACCGATTGATAAAAGAGATATTTTAGTAACTAAAATAAAAAGACCAATTGAGAATTTGATAATAAAAAAGTATCTAAAGAAGAATGGAGGAAAAATTTAAAATGTATTTTTATAATATACATATACTTTTTTATGTATTATTTTGCATATTAGGAGTATTAGGTGGACAAATATCGGCATGGCTTATCAAAAGAATGCCGGAGCATAAGAAAGTTCTATCTAAGGATTTTTTCAAAGAATTCAAGGTAAATTATATATTAATAATTATAACAGTAGTAATATATTTAGTATTACTTTTTATGTATGGTATAAAAAATCAATTTTTGAAAAATTTGCAACTTATAAAATATACAATCCTTACGCCAATGATACTTGCAGCATTTGTAATTGATTATAAACATCAAATCATACCAAATAGACTTAATTTAACAATATTTGAAGTAGGACTAGCAACATGTTTTATATCTGGATTATATAGTATGAACCTACTTACAGATAGTTTACTTCGGTATGGCATTTGGTGGAGGAGTATTTTTAATTATAACTTTAATTGGAGGATTAATTGCAGGAAAAGAAGCCATGGGGTTTGGAGATGTAAAATTTATGGGAGCACTTCGGACTATACTTTGGATTTACAAATATTATAACAATAACACTTATGGCATTTTTACTTGCGGCAGTAATAAGTATAGTATTACTTGCAACTAAGATAAAAAAGAGAAGTGAATATATTCCATTTGGACCATTTATTGTAATTGCTTGTTTTATAAATATGATGGTTCCATTTAATGTAATTTTTATGGTGCTTGCAAAGATATTTACTTTAGGCATGGCTTAAATACATTAAAAAGGGGAGATAGGATATGAATGAAAGATTAAGATGGCTAAGAAATAATTTAAAATCACAAAATATACAAGGAATGATTGTTTCAAATCCAGTTAATATAAACTATTTAACAAATATAGATGCAGAAGGAACACTACTACTTACTTTAAAAGAAAATTTTTATATAACAGATGATAGATATATAGAAAAAGTTCAAAGAACACTTACAATTGATGATGAAATAATTGTAACAAATGTAAGAGATTTATCAGAAAGCGATTATGAAAATTTCTTTATGTTTTGTGAAAATGTCGGATTTGAAGAAAACTTTGTAACATATGCAAAATATAAAGAAATAATGCACAAATATAAAATTCATTCATTAGTAGAAACAGAAGGAATAATAGAAAAACAAAGACAGATTAAAGATGAAAATGAGATTAAGTATATTAAAAAAGCATGTGAGATAACTGATGACTGTTTTACATATCTTTTAAAATATATAAAAAAAGGAATGACGGAAAGACAAATTTCAGATGAAATAGAAAGGTTTTTTAAAGCAAATAATGCAGTCCCAGCATTTGATACAATAGTTGCATCAGGAGAAAACTCTTCAATGCCACATGCAGTGCCAACAAGTAGAAAAATAGTATCAGGTGATGTAATTACAATAGATATGGGAGCAAGTTATAATGGCTATTGTGCAGATATGACTAGAACTGTATTTGTAGATAATGTTAATGACAATATAAAAGAGATATATGATTTAGTTTTAGATAACCAGTTAGTAGCACTTCGGAGAAATGGAAGATGGTGCAACAATTAAAACAATTGCTAGAATTGTAGAAGGAAATTTAAAAGTAAACGGCTATGATCTTATGCACGCATTAGGTCATGGAATTGGTATGAATGTACATGAAAATCCAATTTTATCTTATAAAAATGAAAAAACTTTAAAAGAAAATATGGTAGTTGCAGTAGAACCAGGAGTATATGTTTTAGGAAAATATGGAGTTAGAATAGAAGATACAGTTCTTATTACAAAAGACGGTACAGAAATTTTAACTAAATCTTCTAAAGATTATTGTATAGTAGGCTAGATGTAGGAATATAAAATTCGTCAGGAGGATATACCATATTATCTCTTGGCATTTCTGTTTTTTCAATTGTTTCAATTTTTATTATAGGGATATCTCCATGATAGTACCCTTTAGTTATTTCGCCTGTAATATTTACCCATGTTCCATCTTTAAAGTTTTTTGCATTATCAGAGGAGCAAAGGAATCCAACAACTAGAGTTTTAAAATCTGAACTTACTACCATGTCACGTGCTAAAACAAATTGATTTTCTGCTAAATCATACACTCTATATACATAACCAGAAAATCCTATTTTTTGTCCAATATAAGTATCAATATCATCATGAACAGCTTTCAATACATTAGTATAATTTTTAGTTTCAATTTGATATATTTCTGTAGATTTTTGAGTTCCACTTTTCAAAATTATTTTCCAAGTAACAAAAATGCATAAAATTATTCCTAAAGTAATCATTATAGCGAAAATTGTTTTAAATATCCCTTTAGAACTTAGTTTTAAATTATAAATAAACATAGCAAATCTCCTTTACAACATAGTATGAGGACATAGGGGGAATTAGAACAAAAATATAAAAATTAATAAGTACACATAAAATGCTGGCAAAGTATTGAAAAAAATGCAAAATTATGTTAATATATATTATGTGAAGTAATATAAAAAGAGGTAAAAAAATGTATTCAATACAGGAAAGAGAAGATATAATTCAGCAACTAAAAAGTGGCATAAGTATAAGTGAATTAAATAAAATAACTGGAATTCCTGAAGAAACTATATATGTGTGGAAGCAAGAAATACCAACAATTGATAGAATAAATGCATTAATGCAAAATGAAGAGTATGAAGAAGCAAAAAGACTAGTTCAAGAATTACAAGAAGATGATGATGAAATAATGAGAATGAAGCTTTTTGCAGACATTGCTCAGTTAGAAGGAAATTTAGAACTAGAAAAGGAATTTTTAGAAAAACGTTTAGCGTTAGATTCGAAAGATGTCAAGGCAATGAGTGGATTAATAAGAATAGCAAGACAGGAAGAAGATAGGGCAAGAGAAAAAGAAGATACAGAAGGAGTAGAAAAAGCATTAGCAATACAAAAGGAATTAGCAGAAAGACAATTGCAAATAAATCCAAATGATGTAGTGGCAATGAGTGTTTTAATAAGAGTAACAAGAGAGGAAGAAGATAGAGCAAGAGAAAAAGGGAATACAGAAGAAGTAGAAAAAGCATTAGCAATACAAAAGGAATTAGCAGAAAGACAACTGCAAATAAATCCAAAAGATATGGTTGCAATGAGCGTTTTAATAAGAATAGCAAGAGAGGAAGAAGATATAGCAAGAGGAAAAGGAGATACAGAAGGAGTAAAAAAAGCAATAGAAACACAAAAAGAATTAGCTGAAAGACAATTAAAAGTAGAACCTAAAAATCCAATTTGTTTAAGCCTGCTCGCAAGAATAGCAAGGGAAGAAGAAGATATAAAAAGAGAAAAAGAATTGTTAAATAGACTTTTAGAACAACAGCCAGATAATGTGGAAGCTATTAGTAGTTTAATAAGAATAGCAAAAATAGAAGAAGATATAGAGCAAGAAAAAAAGTTATTATATAGACGATTAAAATTAGAACCAGATAATGTAAAATCAATTAGCAGTTTAATAAGAATAGCAAAAATAGAAAGAGATATGCAAAGAGTAATAGAATTATTAGAAAAACTAGTACAGCTAGAGCCTGATAATTTAGTAACAAAAAGAGAATTAGAACTTGCTTTAGCAAAAGTAGATAAAGTTAAGCAAACTAACAGAAGAAAACAAGTTGCTGATTCAAAAAAAATAGATAAATCAGCTGAACATGAAATAAAAGATGAATTATTGATTACGCTGGAATCAGACTATGAAACGCCAATATCGGAAGCAAGAAAAATAATATACGGAAGTCAAGATATAAAAGTAGATGCAGAACAAATACAAAGACTTTTAGAAGGAGCAAGTGAAACAGATAGAACATTAGTGCTTGCAGAGCTATATCACCACACAGGACTTGTGGATAGGGCAAACAGACAATTGAGGGCACGTAAAAAAGCTTTAGATCCAAGTACACAAGGAGAAGAGATAAAAGCTATAAATCAAGCAATGAAAATAGTACAATGTAAAAGAGTAGTAGGGTTTGAATGGAATGTATATTGGAATGAAAGAGAAAATGCAATTAACGAGAAAGAACATGAAGGTAATGCAATAGAAGAAACACCAATTTTTACAGATAGCGAAGAAAGATAGAAAAATTATAAAAAATATATTTCTTTTACAAAATGTGTTGCATTTCGTAGAAAAAAGTGTTATCATATAAAAGTAGATTAAAAAAAAACCCATTTTTTTGTGGTAAATATTTTAGTCTATTTTTTTATTTGTTTTTATGGGTGAAGATAAGGGGGAAAATATGAGCAAAAAATATATATTTGTAACAGGAGGAGTAGTATCAGGATTAGGAAAAGGAATAACAGCAGCATCACTTGGAAGATTATTAAAGAATAGAGGGTATAAAGTAACAAATCAAAAGTTTGACCCGTATATAAATGTAGATCCAGGAACAATGAGCCCATATGAACATGGAGAAGTTTTTGTTACAGATGATGGAGCAGAAACTGACTTAGACTTAGGACACTATGAAAGATTTACAGACGTGAACTTAACAAAAAATTCTTCTGTAACATCTGGAAAGATATATCAGAGCGTAATTGAGAAAGAAAGAAGAGGAGATTATCTTGGAAAAACTGTTCAAGTAATACCTCATATAACAAATGAAATAAAAGAAAAAATATACAGTTTTGAAAATACAGATGTAGATATTGTTATAACTGAACTTGGCGGAACTGTTGGAGATATGGAAGGATTAGCTTTTATTGAAGCAATTCGTCAAATTGGGTTAGAACAAGAAAAAGAAAATGTTTTATACATACACGTAACATTACTTCCATATATTAGTGGTTCAAATGAATTAAAATCCAAACCAACACAACATTCAGTAAAAGAATTGCAATCTTTTGGAATTAAACCTGATATCTTAGTTTGCAGAAGTGAACAAGAAATTACAGATGAAATGAAAGAAAAAATTGCACTATTTTGTAATGTTAAAAAAGAATGTGTTATACAAAATTTAACAGCAGATAATCTTTATGCAGTACCATTAATGCTTGAAAAAGAAGGGCTTGCAAAGGCAGTATGCAAACATTTTAATTTAGATAAAGTAGAGCCAAATAACAAACCTTGGGAAGATATGATAGAAAATATCAGAAAAATAGGGAATGAAACTGTTAAGATTGCAATTGTTGGTAAATATGTAAGGCTAGAAGATTCATATCTTTCAGTTGCTGAAAGTTTAAGACATGGCGGATATGCAAATAATGTTAATGTAGATATAAAATACATAGATTCGGAAACAATAACAGAACAAAATGTAGCAGAAAAGCTTAAAGATGTTCAGGGAATTGTAGTCCCTGGTGGCTTTGGTAATAGAGGCATAGAAGGAAAAGTTCATGCAATAAAATATGTTAGAGAAAATAATATACCTTTCCTTGGAATATGTCTTGGAATGCAAATGGCGGTAATTGAATTTATACGTGATGTTTGCAAACTTGAAAATGTAGATTCAGAAGAATTTAGCCCAAATTGTAAAAATCCAGTAATACATATAATGGAAACTCAAAAAAATGTTTCAAAAAAGGGCGGAACAATGAGACTTCGGTAGTTACCCATGTGTTTTAAAAGAGGGAAGCTTAGCAAAGAAATTATATGGAAAAGAAGAAATTGCAGAAAGACACAGACATAGATATGAATTTAATAATGATTATAGAGAAATATGTGAGAAAAATGGACTTATGATTTCTGGAACTTCACCAGATGGATTGCTTGTTGAAATGGTGGAACTTAAAAGTCATCCATATTTTATAGCAGGCCAATTCCATCCAGAATTTAAATCAAGACCAGATAGACCAGGACCTTTATTTGTTGGACTTGTAGAAGCTGCAAAGAAAATAAAAAGATAGAGAATTAATAGAAAAAGTAATCATATAATAATTGTGATTACTTTTTTTATGGAATTTTTGTGAAATGTATTGACATTTTGTTTAAAAAGGTATAAAGTATATTAGCAGTCTAAAATAAAGAGTGCTAAAACAAGGAGGTAATAATATGATAAAACCATTATGTGACAAGGTATTAATTAAAATGTGTGAAAGTGAAGAAACAACAAAGTCAGGAATTATTTTATCAGCAAACTCACAAGAAAAGCCACAAATAGCTGAAGTAATTGCAGTTGGACCTGGCGGAAAAGTAGATGGAGAAGAAGTTGAAATGTACATAAAAGAAAAAGACAAGGTAATTGTAAGTAAATATGCAGGAACAGAAATAAAGTACGAAGGAGAAGATTATATAATAGTAAAACAAAGTGATATTCTTGCAAAAGTTGAATAAAATTAAAATTTAATTTTAGAAAGGAAATGATAAATTATGGCAAAAACTATTCTTTATGGCGAAGATGCCAGAAAAAAATTACTAGAAGGTGTAAACAAATTAGCAGATACTGTTAAAGTTACACTTCGGACCAAAAGGAAGAAATGTAGTTCTTGATAAAAGCTTTGGCGCTCCTTTAATTACTAATGATGGAGTAACAATTGCAAAAGATATAGAATTAGATGATCCATATGAAAATATGGGAGCAAGACTTGTTAAAGAAGTATCTACAAAGACAAATGACGTAGCAGGTGACGGAACAACAACAGCTACAGTTCTTGCACAAAAAATGATTAAAGAAGGAGTAAAAAATGTTGCAGCAGGTGGAGACCCAATGGCAATTAAAAGAGGTATAGATAAAACTGTTGAAGTTGCAGTTAAGGAACTTAAAAAAATAAGCGTTCCTGTAAATGGAAAAGAAGATATAGCAAGAGTTGCAAGTATATCTGCAAACAATTTAGAAGTTGGAGAACTTATTGCTGATGCAATGGAAAAAGTTTCTAAAGATGGAGTAATAACACTAGAAGAGAGCAAAACTTCTGAAACTAAAGTAGAAGTTGTTGAAGGTATGCAATTTGATAAAGGCTATGTATCACCATATATGGTAACAGATACAGAAAAAATGGAAACAGTATTTGATAATCCATATATATTAATCACAGATAAAAAAATAAGCAACATTCAAGAAATATTACCATTACTTGAAAGCTTAATGCAATTATCAGGAAAACTAGTTATAGTAGCTGATGATATTGAAAATGAAGCATTATCTACATTAGTTTTAAATAAACTAAGAGGAGTTTTAAATGTTGTTGCTGTAAAAGCTCCTGGTTATGGAGATAGAAGAAAAGAAATGCTTGAAGATATGGCAATCCTTACAGGTGGAGAAGTTATAACATCTGATTTAGGATTAGAATTAAAAGATACTACAATAGAGCAATTAGGAAGAGCAAGACAAGTAAAAGTTCAAAAGGAAAATACTGTAATTGTTGATGGAGCAGGAGATAAAGATAAATTAGCAGAAAGAATTGCACAAATTAAGAAACAAATTAGTGATACTTTAAGTGAATTTGACAAAGAAAAATTACAAGAAAGACTTGCAAAACTTGCAGGTGGTGTTGCTGTAATTGAAGTTGGAGCTGCAACAGAAATAGAAATGAAAGAGAAAAAGCTAAGAATAGAAGATGCTCTAGCTGCAACAAAAGCTGCTGTTGAAGAAGGAATTCTTGCAGGTGGAGGAACAGCATACATTAATATAATTCCAAAGGTAGAAAGTGCAGTTAAAGAGTTAAAAGAAGATGAAAAACTTGGTGGAAATATAGTTTTAAGGGCATTAGAAGAGCCTATTAGACAAATTGTTATTAATGCAGGATTAGAACCAGCAGTAGTTGTTGAAAAGGTTAAATCAAGTAGTGATGGCTTTGGATTTGATGCAAGCAATGAAGAATATGTAGATATGAAGAAAGTGGGTATTGTTGACCCTACTAAGGTTGCAAGATCAGCTCTTCAAAATGCTGCAAGTATTGCTTCTATGGTACTTACAACAGAAAGCATTGTAACAGATAAGAAAGAAGAAAAATGTGGCTGCGGAGGACATGATAATGGAATGGCAGGAGCCGGAATGGAAGGAATGTATTAAAATAAAAAATATTGATATATTCTAAATTTATGATATAATAATTTCATATTTTAAATAGGAGGAAAAACTATGAAATATGAAATTGTAGGAAAAACAGTACCAACAGTTGAAGTTACATTAGACAAAGGAGAGTCAATGTATACTCAAAAAGGTGGAATGACTTGGCAAACAGATGGAATTAGTATGAGTACAAATGCTCAAGGCGGAATTATGAAAAGTTTAGGAAGAATGTTTGCTGGTGAATCCATATTTATGAATACTTTTACCTCACAGCGTGATGGCGCACAAATTGCGTTTGCAACAACTATTCCCGGAGACATAAAAGCAATTAATTTATCTGAAATTCAGAGTGGGCTTACTGTGCAAAAGGGAGCATTCCTTTGTGCAGAACCAGGAGTAGAAATGAGCGTTAAATTTTCAAAAACATTTTCAGCTGGACTTTTTGGTGGTGAGGGATTTATTCTTCAAGAGGCAAAAGGCAAGGGAATGTTATTCCTAGAAATTGATGGAGATCCAATAGAAAGAGAACTTGCTCCAGGAGAAGTATTAAAAGTTGATACAGGTAATGTTGTTGCATTTGAAAATACGGTATCATATGAAATAGAAACAGTAAAAGGTATAGGAAATATTTTTTTAGGAGGAGAAGGCTTATTTCTAACAAGACTTGTAGGGCCAGGAAAAGTTATTCTACAATCTCAAAACTTTAATGATTTTGCAGGAAGAATTATATCATTAGTTCCAAAACAAAGATAAATAAATAGATAAGACGGCAAATCATGCCGTCTTATATTTATGTTTAATTTTTCTAATTTTCTATCTTGATTTTTTTATCCCTCTGATATAAAATAAAATAACAAATAAATATACTAAAAACGGAGGCAATAAATCATGACAAATGAAACAAAAACAGTTAAAGAAGTATTTAAAGATTATGATACACAAGGGAAAATTCAAAATGCAGAAATAGTAAATGTAAGTATGTTTAAAAAGTCGAATAAATTAGTAATAGATTTAAAATCTAGTGCAAAGATCGGTGTGGGAGAAAAACTCGAGTTCGAATATTATTTAAAATCAAAATTTAGAGTTCAAGAAGTTCAAATTAATATTGAAGAAATTTCAAAGAAAACGGCTGATTCTAAAAAAAATTTAGATAAGCAGGTAGAAGATGATTCACCATTTATTATAGGTAATAAAAAAGCAAAGATTTCTGATAAAATAATCAAAGTTAAGGATGTAAATTTAGATAGTGGAAAAGTTACAATTTGTGGAAAAGTTATAAAACAAGAATTAAAAGAGCTTAAAACTGGTAACTTTCTTCTTATGATAAATGTTTTTGATGGTACGTCTACAATAACTTGCAAATCTTTTTTAAATCCAGATGAAAAAGATTTAGTACTTTCCAGATTATCAAAAGTCCCAAGAGTAACAGTTGCAGGAGATGCACAGTTTGATCCTTATGCAAAAGAAGTAATAATTATGGCAAGAAATGTTTTAGAGGCGTCTGCTAAAACTGAGAATACAAGGAAAGATAATAGTGAAGTAAAAAGAGTCGAACTTCACATGCATACTCAGATGAGTCAAATGGATGGAGTAACTCCAGTAGAAGACCTTATTAATAGAGCAAGAAGTTGGGGAATGAAAGCAATTGCTGTAACAGATCATGGAGTTGTGCAGTCTTTCCCAAAGGCAAATCATGTTGTAGAAGATAATAATGGGGATATAAAAGTTATATATGGAGTAGAAGCATATCTTGTACCAGATGGACAAACTGTTGTATATGGAGGAAAGAATCAAGATTTAGATACAGAATATTGCGTTTTAGATATAGAGACTACAGGATTATCTTATAGAAGAGAAAAAATTACAGAACTTGGCGCAATTAAAATTAAAAATGGAGAAATTATTGATACATTTGAATGTTTTGTAAACCCAGAAAAACCAATTCCATATGATGTAATAAGTGTTACGCATATAACGGATGATATGGTAAGAGATGCTGAAACAATAGATAAAGTATTACCAAAATTTATAGAATTTGCAGGAGATAGTGTACTTGTCGCACATAATGCAAATTTTGATATAGGATTTTTAATACACTTTGCAGAAGAGCAAGGACTTCGTTTAGATAATACATATATAGATACTTTGGCATTAGCAAGAGATATGTTCCCTGATTATAAGAAATTTAAACTAGGAATTATTGCAGAAAATTTAGGGATTAGAGTAGATGTAGCACATAGAGCATTAGATGATGTTAAAACCTTAGTTAAGGTTTTTGAAGTCATGCTTAAAAACTTAAAAGAGAAAAATGTAAAAACTGTTAATGAAATTGAGAGTGTATATAGTGACAAAATTGATTTAAAGCATTTGCCTACATATCACGCAATAATTCTTACTAAAAATTATGTTGGACTTAAAAATTTATATAAACTTATATCATTTTCTCATCTAGATTATTTTTATAAAAAACCTAAAATTCCGAGAAGTTTATATAAAAAGTATTGTGAAGGTTTAATGATAGGAAGTGCATGTGACCAGGGAGAACTTTATCAATCAATTTTAGAAGGCTTACCAGAAGAAAAAATAGAAGAGATTGCGTCTTTCTATGATTACTTAGAAATACAACCACTTGGCAATAACGAATATTTAATAAGAAATGGTACAGTGGAAAATAGAGATGGCTTAATTGAAATAAATAAAAAAATTGTAGCACTTCGGAGAAAAACTAAATAAACCTGTTGTTGCAACATGCGATGTACATTTTATGGATCCAGAAGATGAAATATATAGAAGAATATTAATGGCAGGTCAAAAATATGACGATGCAGATGAGCAAGCACCACTTTATTTGCGTACAACAGAAGAAATGCTTCACGAATTTGGATACCTTGGAAGGGAAAAAGCATATGAAGTTGTTGTAACTAATACTAACTTAATTGCAGATATGTGTGAACCTATTAGCCCTATTTCTAAGCTAAAGTGTACTCCATATATTGAAGGTTGCGAAAAAACAATTGAAGATATTGCAATGAATAAGGCAAAGGAATTATATGGAGATCCACTTCCAGAAATTGTAGAAGTAAGGCTAAAGAAAGAACTAGATTCTATTATAAAAAATGGATTCTCTGTTATGTATATTATTGCTCAAAAACTGGTTTGGAAATCTAATGAAGATGGATATTTGGTAGGATCAAGAGGATCAGTAGGATCTTCTCTAGTTGCATACATGACAGGAATTACGGAAGTAAATGCACTAAAGCCTCATTATAGATGTCCTAAATGTAAATATTCAGATTTTTCAGATCATGGAGTTAAAAATGGGTTTGACTTACCAGATGCTATATGTCCAAAATGCGGTGAAAAACTTGTGAAAGATGGAGTTGATATACCGTTTGAAACTTTCTTAGGATTTAATGGAGACAAGGAACCTGATATAGACTTAAACTTTTCTGGAGAATATCAATTAAAAGCGCATAAATATGCTGAAGTAATTTTAGGAAAGGGAACTACTTTTAAAGCAGGAACAATTGGTACAATTGCAGAAAAAACTGCATTTGGATATGTTAAAAATTATTTTGAAGAAAGAAATATACATGTAAGTTCAGCAGAAATAGAGAGACTTGCAAAGGGATGTACTGGTGTAAAAAGAACAACAGGACAGCATCCAGGAGGAGTTATTGTTGTTCCAACAGGTCATGAAATATATGAATTTTGCCCTGTTCAACACCCAGCAGATGATCCAGATTCAGATATTGTAACAACACACTTTGATTATCACTCAATTGATAAAAATTTACTTAAATTTGATATGTTGGGGCATGATGATCCAACAGTTATTAGAATGTTACAAGATTTGACAGGAATAGATCCAAAAACTATACCGCTTGATGATAAAGAAACTATGGCAATATTCTCTTCAACTCAGTCTTTAGGCGTAACTCCAGAACAAATAGATTCTAAAGTTGGAACTTTTGGAGTCCCAGAATTTGGTACAAGGTTTGTTAGAGAAATGTTAATTGAAACTCTTCCAAAAACATTCGAAGAATTAGTCAGAATATCTGGACTATCTCATGGAACTGATGTATGGACAAATAATGCACAGGAACTAGTTAAAGCAGGAACTGCAAGTCTATCAGAAGCAATTTGTACGAGAGACGATATAATGATATATTTAATAAATAAAGGGTTACCTGCTCAAAATTCATTTAAAATAATGGAGTGCGTTCGTAAAGGAAAAGGATTAACTGAAGAACAAGAAACTCTTATGAGGGAAAATAATGTGCCTGAATGGTATATAGACTCATGTAAAAAGATTAAATATATGTTCCCTAAGGCACATGCGGTTGCATATGTTACTATGGCATTCCGTATTGCTTGGTTTAAAGTTCACATGCCACTTGCATATTATGCAGCATATTTTTCAATTAGGGCAGATGAATTTGATAGTGAAATAATGATAGCTCGGTAAAAGCAAAGTAAGAGAAAAGATGGCCGAAATTAAAAGACTTGGAAATGAAGCCTCTAAAAAAGATGAAAATATGTATCCGATATTAGAAATAGTTTTAGAAATGTATGAGAGGGGCTTTAACTTCTTACCAATCGATTTATATAAATCAGATGCAATAAAATTTAAAATAGAAGATGGAGCAATTAGACCACCGCTTAACAGCATTGCTGGAATGGGAGGAATTGCTGCAATGGGAATACAAGAAGCAAGAGAAAAAGGAGAATTTATATCTAAGCAAGATATAAAAAAACGTGCAAAAGTAGGAGATGCAACAATAGCTCTTCTAGAAAAATTTGGCTGTCTAGAGGGAATGAGCGAGACAAACCAATTAAGCTTATTCGATAGTATGATGTAAAAGGAGAAATTTTTATGAGTTTTAATACATTTATAGAAATATTTGGATTAAAAAATATAATAATATATCTAGTTGCTATAAATATAATTGGTTTTTTTGCAATGCTAATTGATAAACAGAAAGCAAAGAGAGGCTCATGGAGAATTCCAGAAAAATCACTATTTTTAATCACGGCCCTTGGAGGTGGAGTACGGAACAATAGCAGGTATGTATCTTTTTAGACACAAAACTCGAAAGATATACTTTACAGTTGGATTCCCTGTAATTTTAATCTCTGAAATTGCACTTGTTATTTATTGGATAGTGAGAGGGTAATTTTTAATTAAATATAGTCAAAAAAGCAAACTGAACTAAACTTTGATATAAAGCTTGGTTCAGTTTATTTTTGCGAACAAAAGAACAATGCACATAATGTATTTAAAAATAAAATAAATAATTCACATAAATGAAAGTTTTATATAAACTTAATAAAATATTAAACTTTAAATGCCCAAAAATACTTATTCACAAAGTTATCCACATTTTGCACTTTTGTGTGGAAAAAATTAAATTGTAAACTAAAAAATGACAAAATATTTTACATAAAACACAAAACAGTAACACTTTTGAAAAAGATATGTAATATTATTGTAATAAAAGGGCTTTTTCTGAAAAATATTTGTAATACTTTTAAATCGTAATGAAAGGGGTTAAAAGCTAACAATATGAAAATTGAAAATTTGATAAAGAAAATTATAAAAAAGACTAGAAATCAAAAAATTACAGTAAATATAGATTATGAAATGCTACAAAAACTTTTAAAAAATAATAGTAATGTATTTTTAATAGATGTAAGGAGCTCTCAAGAATTTGCAGAAGATAGGTTAAATTCTTCTATAAATATACCATTATATGAATTAGAAAATAAAGCAAGTACTTTTTTGCCTGACAAAAATGCTACAGTTATTTTGTATTGCCAAAGTGGTGTAAGAAGCAAGAAAGCTTGCAAGATTCTTGAAAATCTTGGCTATACAAATTTATATAATTTAGTAGGAGGAATAAATAATATTTAATTTTTTGTAAATTCTATGGACTTTTTATACAAATTATTATAAAATTGATAAAGTAAATAAAGCTACTTAATTGCAAGTAGCTTTATAAAAGCTTAACCTTTAGGAGGATTAATGGGAAAAAAGAAAAAGAGAAAAATAAATAAAAGGAAATTGTTATCTAGAATTTTTCTTATAGTAATCTTAATAACAGCATTAGTTGTTATAATAAAAATTGTATCAAATAAAACGGAAGAAAAGGTAGGTATAACTGTAATTGTAAATAATGAAGATATAACTAATAGTTTAATTAACAAACCATATATAACTAAAGCAAATGATATATATTTATCAATAGAAGATATAAGAAATATTTTTGATAAAAATATTATTTATGAAGAAAAAACAGGAAAAATATTGACTACTTCTGAAACTAAAACTGCTGCAATTGAGGTAAATGGAACTAATATTCAGATTAATGGAGCCAACATTTTACAAAAAAGTCATATTCTAGAATATGGAAATACTTTTTATATACCAATTTCAGAAATATCAAATATATATAATATAGAATCCTTTATAACACAAGATACTGCTGTTATAAATTCTCTATATAAAGAACTTATAACAATAAAAACAACTAAAAAGACTAAATTAAAAAAAGGTACCGGATTTTTTGATGATACGATCAAAAAAATTAATGAAGACACAGAACTAATTTATGTACAAGAATTAGAGGATGGAAAATGGGTAAAGGTTATAACTTATGAGGGGGACATTGGATATATAAAGAACAAAAATGTAACTGAAAAGGTATATAAAAGAACTAATATGAAAGATGAAAATTTTTCAGACAATTTAGGAGATATTTCAAATTCGATAGAAATTAATAAGACTAAAATCAAAACGGAAAATATAGAGAGTTTTGATGCAAGAAGAAATGTTATAGAAGAAATAATATCAAATGTTATTTCTAAAGAAAAGTTTACAGTAAATATAAATTTAGATGGAGTTAGTGTAGAAGAGAGCCTGTTAAAACGATTTATATTAGAACTTTTACCAAGACTTAGAGAAATAGGAGGAAAAGCTATTATAACAAATAATACCATTTTAGGTACGGACTTTTTATTAGAAAATAATTTAAGTTAATTATAGAAGGAGAGAAAAATGGAAAAAGAAAAAAAGGAAAATAAGCATTCAGAAGACACAAAAAAACATGGAGCATTTGGAAAAATTTTATTAATATTTATATTTTTAATAATAATACTCGCAATTTCAGCTGTTTTGTGGTATAATATATCTTTATCTGGAACAGGGACAAGTGATGAAGGAGTTAGTTTAGAAATACCGCTTGGGTCTGGTAGTAGTACAATAGCTAAGCTTTTAAAAGAAAATGATTTAATTAAAAGTGAAGCTGCTTTTAAATTATATGTAAAATTAAATAATGTTTCTAATTTTCAAGCAGGAAATTATACTCTTACAAAAGATATGAAAGTTCCTGAAATTATTGAAAATCTTCAAAATGGAATTCTATTTAAAAATACAAGTTATAACATAACTTTTGTTGAAGGAAAAACTTTTACATATGTTGCTAAAACAATTGCAGAAAAAACTAATAATACTGAACAAGATGTATATGATTTGTTAGAAAACGAGGAATATATAAATAGTCTTATTGATAAATATTGGTTTATTACAGATGATATAAAAAACCAAAATATTTATTATGCACTTGAAGGGTATTTATTCCCTGATACATATAGCTTTGATGAAAAAGATGTAAGCCCAAAAGAAATTTTTGAGACAATGTTAAATCAAATGGAAAAAGTGTTGGAACCATATAAAGAAAATATTCAAAATAGTAAATATACTGTACATGAAATATTATCTTTAGCATCTGTAATTGAAACAGAAGCCATATTTGATAAAGATAGAAAAGATGTAGCGAGTGTATTCTATAATAGATTGAATGCTAATATGTCACTTGGATCAGACGTTACAACATATTATGCTTGTAAAATAGAAATGGGTTCAAGAGATTTATATACAAAAGATATAAATACATATAACCCATATAATACACGTGGACCAAATATGGAAGGAAAATTACCAGTCCGGACCAATTGCAATGCCATCTAAAGAATCAATTGAGGCTGCAATTTATCCAAATGATACGGATTACTTATATTTTGTTGCAGATAACAAAGGAAACATATATTTTACAAGAACTTATGAAGAACATCAAAAAGCTATAGATAATATAAAAAGCAATGGTGGTTGGATAGAATTTTAAAATAAGATAATGAAGGGAAGGATTTCATAATGAACGAATACAGGACACATAACTGTGGAGAACTTAGAAAAGAAGATATAGGAAAAAAAGTAAAAATTGCAGGTTGGGTACAAACTGTAAGAAACCTTGGAGGACTTGTTTTTGTTGATTTAAGAGATCAATATGGACTTACACAAGCTGTTACTTCAGGTGAAAGCGAGCTTGTAGATATTGTGTCACATATTCCTAATGAATCTACAGTTTCTATTGAAGGAACAGTTAGACACAGAGGAGAAGGTATAGTAAATGAAAGTATGGCAACTGGAGAAATTGAAGTTGTAATAGAAAAAGTAGAAATTTTAGGCAAAAGAACAAAACCATTGCCATTTGAAGTAAATTCAGATATGGATGTAAAAGAGGACTTAAGGCTTCAATATAGATTTTTAGATTTAAGAAACGAAAAGCTAAAAGAAAATATATTGTTAAGGGCTAAAGTAATCCAATTTTTAAGACAGCAAATGATTAATAAAGGATTTACAGAAGTACAAACTCCAATACTTACAAGCTCTTCTCCAGAAGGAGCTCGTGATTATTTAGTTCCAAGTAGAGTACATCCTCGGTAAATTTTATGCTTTACCTCAAGCACCACAACAATTTAAGCAACTTTTAATGGTATCTGGAATTGATAAATATTTCCAAATTGCACCTTGCTTTAGAGATGAAGATGCAAGAGCTGATAGAGCACCTGGAGAGTTCTATCAATTAGATATGGAGATGGCTTTTGCAACTCAAGAAGATGTTTTTGAGGTTATGGAAAAGGTTATGTATGATACATTTACAACTTTTTCAAAGAAAAAAGTTGCAGAATATCCATTCCCAAGAATAACATATAGAGATGCTATGCTTAAATATGGCTCAGATAAACCAGATTTAAGAAATCCTCTTATTATTCAAGATGCAACAGAAATATTTAAAAATACAGAATTTAACGCATTTAAGAA
Organism: uncultured Clostridia bacterium; assembly: GCA_947584805.1. Classification (GTDB taxonomy): domain Bacteria; phylum Bacillota; class Clostridia; order TANB77; family CAG-508; genus JAAWPK01. The sequence continues at coordinate 19,291 of CANPWU010000002.1, forward strand.
TAAAACTATAAGAGTAATTTGCGTACCAGATGTTTCATCAGAAACTCGTAGATTTTTCGATGAAATGGTAAGCTTTGCAACTGAAAGTGCAGGAGCAAAAGGACTTGCTTGGATTAAAGTATTAGAAGGAGAAACTTTACAAGGTTCTATTGCTAAATTTATAGATGAGGACACTAAGAAAAAATTACTAGAATTAACTAATGCAAAAGTAAATAGTGCAATATTCTTTATTGCAGATGCAGAAAATAGTGTATCAAAAATTGCAGGAGAAATCAGAAAAGAATTAGGAAGAAGATTAAATTTAATTGACGAAAATATTTTCAAATTCTGTTGGATAATAGATTTCCCTATGTATGAATTATCAGATGAAGGGAAAATTGATTTTTGCCATAATCCATTTTCTATGCCACAAGGTGGACTAGAAGCATTAGAAACAAAAGAACCTTTAGATATTTTGGCATACCAATATGACATTGTATGTAATGGAATTGAGCTATCTTCAGGAGCAGTTAGAAATCATGATACAGAGCTTATGGTTAAAGCTTTTGAAATAGCAGGATATACAAAAGCTGATATTGAGGAAAAGTTTAGAGCGTTATTTAATGCTTTCCAATATGGAGCTCCACCACATGCAGGAATTGCACCAGGTGTTGATAGAATGCTTATGCTTTTAACAGATGAAATAAATATAAGATCTGTAATTGCATTTCCTATGAATAGTAAGGCTCAAGATCTTCTTATGGGTTCTCCTCGGAAGAGTTACAGAAGAACAATTAAGGGATGTTCATATAAAACTTGATATAAAAGAAAAAGAATAATAATTTATATACACCTGAATATAATGTTAAAAAACATTAATATTTAGGTGATATATTTTGAAAACATTATACATAACTGAAAAAAGAAAGCTGACAAGCAGAAGAATTAAGAAAATTGCAAAGAAGGCATATAAAAAAGCTCGAAAGGAAGAATGCACAGTTATTCTTTCAAAGGCAATAGAAAAAAATGAAGAACTAATTGATGCACTGTTAGAATATAACCTTATAATTTTAGATGGGAGATGGCTTTTAAAGCTACTATTGATAGATATTTTAGAATACTTTGCAAATTTAGAAAAACAAGATATAGAAACTTTTAATGTCGCAATTCTAACAGATAGTTTAGATGAAATAATATTATCTCAAATTGTTCAAATTGCAAATCTTGTAAAAACTTTAAAAATAGTTACAAATAAGACAAGTAGATTTTTATCAATAGAAAAGAGGCTTTATGAAGAACTTGGAATTGCAATACAAATTACAAATAACAAAGACAAGGCAATTACAGCATCAGATTTAATATTTAATATCGATTTTTCTAAGAGTAAGCTTAAAGACTATAAAATTTCAAATGATGCAATTATTGTAAATATAGTATATGAAATAAAAGATAATTTTGAAAATTTTAATGGAACAATTATAAATAATTATGATGTATCGTATAATGAAGAAATTTTTGAAGAACTTAAAGAAAAGTCAGACTTTGATGTTAATTGCTTGTACGAAAGTTATATATATAGAAAAGATAGATATGCTAATCTAAAGATGCAGTTAATTAATGATGGAGTAAAAATCATAAGGCTATATTAGATCAATAAAATAATAGTTTTTTCAAAAATTCTTGACAAACTAAAAATTATGGCGTAATATAATAATTAATTATTTTAGAAATATAGCACCTATATGAAAGGAATGATATTTATGGAAAATAAAGAAATACTTTTAACACAAGAGGGATATGACAATATTGAAAAGGAATTAGAATATTTAAAAACAGAAAAAAGAACAGAAATTGCAGAAAGAATAAAAGTAGCTTTAGGTTTTGGAGATTTATCAGAAAACTCTGAATATGATGAAGCAAAAAATGCACAAGCACAAAATGAAATTAAGATTGCAGATCTTGAAAATAAATTAAGATATGCAAAGATTATAAATGAAGCAGAAATAGATACAAAGACAGTTCAAGTAGGAAACACTGTAAAGATTAGAGACTTAGAATTTGATGAGGATTTTGAATATACTATTGTTGGTTCAACAGAAGTTGATCTATCACAAAATAAAATATCAAATGAATCACCAATAGGTCTTGCATTACTTGGTGCTAAAAAGGATCAAATTGTAGAGGTAAAGATTCCAGATGGAATTGCAAAGTATAAAGTTTTAGGAATTACAATTGCAAAATAAATATAATGTGCAAAAGAGGTCGCATTTGCGACCTCTTTTGGCGTGTTTAGGTATTCTCATCGGACTTTTTGTGGTTTTCAAGATAATCTCGCTTTGCCTGATTGATGTCAAATTCCAACTCTTCGCAGTAAGGAATATGGATTGAGATAGAATCATTGGGACGCTCTTTATCCATTATTCGCAACTGCTTTTTGTCGAATTTTTCAGCAACTATAGTTTCAAGGTTGAATTTGTAGTAATTGGTGGGACCGTTGTTAATATTAACATCAATATGGCATTTCCCATCGGGGGTGAAAGAAACATAGCAGAGGAAATCATCTTGCATCCAGCTGGGTAACCAAACGATAGTATAAAAATTAAGTATTATTAAGATTAAACAGATGTCTGATAAAAGCTTCCAATCGAAAGCCATGGATAATGTCCTGAGTGTAAAGAGTATAATTGCTACTATTAATGAGACCAATAGAGCTGTGCGCTTGACTTTCCGGGTGTACTGCTTATACATGAGATTTACCTCCTCAAAATTAGAGCTTTTAGCTCTTTTTTTCATACTTATATTATACCAAAATTTAGGGCAAAAGTCAAACAGCAACAAATTATGCAAAGCTAAATACTAAATACCAGAACAAATACTAATAAATTTTTAAATATGTATTGAAATTTTTCATAATTTATTATAAAATGCTATGTGGTTACAAAAGGAGGAGTATAAAATATGATTACTCTTGAAGATGTTAAAAACAACGAGGAGGTACAAGCATTAGTAGAAGGAGCACAAAAGCAGCTTAATAGTTTGGGCTATACTGAACATTCTAGTCGTCATGTAGGAATTGTATCACATAGGGCAGGAGAAATACTTGAGACTTTAGGATATCCTAAAGAAAGAGTAGAACTTGCTAAGATTGCTGGTTATTTACATGATATCGGAAATTGTATAAACAGAAAAGATCATGCTCATTCAGGTGCAATACTTGCATATAACATTTTAAAAGATGTTGGAATGAATGTAAAAGATAGAACAGAAATTATGATAGCGATTCGGAAATCATGATGAAGAAACAGGAACAGCTGTAAGTGATATCTCAGCAGCCTTAATTTTAGCTGATAAGTCAGATGTCCATAGAGATAGAGTGGTAAATACTAATATTGGTACATTTGATAAACATGATAAAGTAAATTATGCTGTTACTGATGCAAAGCTTATAATAAATAAAGAACAAAGAAAGATTACATTAGATATTCAAATTGATACAGAACTATGTCCAGTACTTGACTATTTTGAAATATTTATTGATAGGATGATTATGAGCAAATATGCTGCAAAATACCTAAAAATATGGTTTGAACTTATAATCAATGATACTAAACTATTGTAATAAAAAGAAAGGAAAGTGGAAAAAGTGGAAAAGAAACTAAAAATTATTTTATGCGTAGTACTAATTATTCTAATTGCTCTAATATCTTTTGTTGGAGTATATTCAAAAGATGTTGCATTTTTCAAAAATATAATACCATCATATTCTTTATCTTCTGAATTTTCAGGAAAAAGAGTATCAAGATTTAAAATTTATGAAGGCGAAAGTGAAAAAATTTATGATAAAGACGGAAACGAAGTTGATTCAATTCCGGAAGGTGCAAATGAAGAAGATTATAGAAAAGAAACTATAAAAGAAAATCCAGATGAAATTCGTACAGTAGAAAATTATAAAAAGGTAAAAGAAATTGCAACTAGAAGGTTAAAAACATTAGGGGTAGCAGATTATAAGATAAGACTTAATGAAACAACAGGAGAAATTGCAGTAGAATTAGAAGACAATGAAAATACAGATACAATACTTCAAGATTTACAATGTAAAGGAGATTTTTCAATAACAGATTCTCAAGATGGAACTTTACTACTAAGTAAATCAGATGTAAAAAAAGCAAGTGTTATTTATACAAATGCAGACGGAACTGGAATTACAGTTTATATTGACTTAAAATTTAATAAAGAAGGAACAGAAAAGCTTGCACAAATTAGTAAAGATTATTTACATGTTCATGATGAAAATGAAGAGGAAGAAGTAGATGAAAATCTTAAAAAGGTAACATTAACAATTGAAAGTTCTGAAATGCTTACAACATATTTTGGAGAAGAAATAACAAACGGAGAACTTACAATTTCTTTAGGAACTGCGACCGATTCAGATTCTCTACAAGAATATTTAGAACAAGGCAATTTTTATGCAATGCTAATAAATGATGAAGATATGCCTATAAAATATACAGTTGATTATAGTGAAGTTACAAAAGGAAATCTAGAAGGAAATGCAGTATATTATATAATTGGAACTATTCTAGTGATTTTTGTAGTTGCTGCAATTTATTTAATTGCAAGATATAAATTGGACGGACTTGTTGGAATTTTATCAATGGGTGCATTTATTTCAATACTTTTATTATTAGTAAGATGGACAAATACAGAAATATCACTAAATTCTGTTGTGGCAATTGCAATATTAATTATATTAGATTTATATTTAATGACAAAGTTATTTAACAAAATTAAAGCAGATTCTAACTATGAAGCTGTTCGTAAGAGCACAGTAAAAACATATCTTGAAAATATAGAAATTATAATAGTAGCTATTATAATTGCAATTGTATTTACATTTATGAGAGAGGAAGCTTCCTTCTCATTCGGAATGACATTATTCTATGGAATTATTAGTATTGGAGTTGCAAATTTAACATTTTTAAGAACTATGCTTCTTGCAAAATATAATGATAAATAGTTTTAACAATTTGGAAAGGAATGAAAATAAAATGAAAAATAAAGTTATAATAGCTGTACTTGCATTAGTTATAATAGCAGGCGTAGTTATGGCTGTTGTATTTGGATTTAACAAGAGCTTTGAATATAGCTACACAAATAAAATATTTATAAAGTTTACAGAAAACTTTGAAATAGCTGATGTTGAAGAAATGGTAAAAGAAGTATTTCAAGATGCAAAGTATAAAGTAGAATATATGGATGAGTTTGAAGATGGAGTTGTAGTTACAACAAATACAGCATCAGATGAACAAATTAGTAGTTTTGAAGATAAATTAATAGAAAAGTATGAAAAGTTTACTGATAAAAATTCTGGATTCATGGAAGTTATTCATGTTCCACCTGTAAGAACCATTGATTTAGTAGAAGTTTTTGTAAAACCAGTTATAATTGTTACAGCAATTGTAATTATCTTTTTAGCAATAGTATTTAGAAAGTTAGGATTTGTAAAGGCTGTATGTTTACCTATAGCTTTAATCCTTGGAATAAATGCAATATTTGTAAGTGTAATTGCAATATTTAGAATTCCAGTAAGTGATTATATTGTTTCATTAACAATGTTTGTGTATGTATTAAGCTTAATTGTAGCAACTATATATACAAAGCGTTTAGCAAAATAATAAGTATTAAATAATTTATTTAGGGGGAAAAGACGATCTATGGTTAAAGATATGGAAACAATTGTTAATTTATGCAAGGCTAGAGGATATATTTATGCAGGATCTGAAATATATGGAGGACTTGCAAACACTTGGGATTATGGACCTTTAGGAGTTGAATTAAAGAATAATATAAAAAATGCTTGGAGAAAGAAATTTATTCAAGAAAGCCCATACAACGTAGGATTGGATTGTGCTATACTTATGAATCCTAAAGTTTGGGTAGCTTCTCGGCCATGTAGGTGGATTCTCTGATCCTCTTATTGATTGTAAGGAATGCAAAACACGCCATAGAGCAGATAAGCTTATTGAAGAATGGATGCATGAAAATCATTGCGAGCAAGTAGTTGACGGATGGCCTGATGAAAAGATGATTGAATATATGAAAGAACATCATATAAAATGTCCTAATTGTGGAAAAGAAAATTTTACAGAAATTAGGAAGTTTAATTTAATGTTCAAAACTTTTCAAGGCGTAACTGAAGATGCTAAATCCGAGGTATATTTAAGACCAGAAACTGCTCAAGGAATATTTGTAAATTTTAAAAATGTTCAGAGAACATCAAGAAAAAAGATACCTTTTGGAATTGCACAAATAGGAAAAGCATTTAGAAATGAAATAACGCCAGGAAACTTTACATTTAGAACAAGAGAATTTGAACAAATGGAACTAGAATTCTTCTGTAAACCTGGAACAGATTTAGAGTGGCATGCATACTGGAAAGAATTTTGTAAGAATTTCCTTATTTCTCTTGGAATTAAAGAGGAAAATATTAGATTAAGGGACCATTCAAAAGAAGAACTTGTATTTTATAGCGCAGCAACAACAGATATAGAATTTAATTTTCCTTTTGGCTTTGGAGAACTTTGGGGAATAGCAGATAGAACTGATTATGATTTAAAACAACATATGGAATATTCAAAAGAGGATATGACATATCTTGAAGAAGGTACAAATGAAAGATATGTACCATATTGCATTGAGCCATCTTTAGGATGTGATAGAGTAGCACTTGCATTTTTATGCGATAGCTATGACGAAGAAGAAATAGGAGAAGGAGATACAAGAACAGTTTTAAGGTTACACCCAGCACTTGCTCCATTTAAGGCAGCAGTATTACCTCTTTCTAAAAAACTTTCTCCAAAGGCAGAAGAAGTACATAAAATGCTATCTAAAGATTTTATGTGTGATTATGACGAGGCTCGGAAGCATAGGAAAGAGATATAGAAGAGAAGATGAGATTGGTACACCTTACTGCATAACAGTTGATTTTGACACAGAACAAGACGGAACAGTTACTGTAAGAGATAGAGATACAATGGAACAAGTTAGAGTTAAAATTGATGATTTAACTAAATGGATAAGTGAAAAATTAGAGTTTTAGATATAGATAATATAAGATGATGAAACAGAAAATAAATTAAAAGCTATCAAATATGGGAGGTACAAAATGTTAGAAGATAAATTCGATATGACAGAAGAACAGAATGTATTTTGGGCTAAAAGAAACATTGTTGATAGTATTTGGAAAAGTGCTAATTTAGAAGGAATAGCGGTTACTTTTCCAGAAACCCAAGCAATTTTTGATGGTGGTAATGTTGCACATTTAAGAGTAGATGAAATTGTAACGATAAATAATTTAAAACACGCATGGGAATTTATATTATCTACTATTGATACAAAAGTTACATATAACTATATAATGAGTATACATAGTTTAGTTCGGATCAGGACTTGTAGAAAATCCAGGAAAGATGAGAATATATGATGTTAGTATGGCTGGAACAGAATGGAGACCAAAACTTCCATCAACTGAAAAATTAGAAGATATATTAGAAGAATATGGCAATTGCAAAAATATAACAGATGGTATAATAACTGCTATGTGTAAATTAATGAAATTACAATTTTTTAATGATGGGAACAAAAGAACATCAATGCTTCTTGCAAATCATGAATTAATAAAAAACGGCAAGGGCATAATTTCAGTTGCAGAAAAATACAAAATAGAATTTGGTACTAAACTAATTGCATACTATGAAGATGAAAATATGCTAGATGATTTAAAAAAATTCGTATATAACAATTGCTTAGAAGGAATAAGCAAAGATTAAACTTGAAATTTTATAGATTTGTGATATAATAATATTGCTATTTTAGAGTAAATTACTCTATTTAAATCCTTATAATCACTAAATAGTGATGAGGTATTTCCTCTAACTTTTGGTGTTACAATATATAAAATACAACAATGAAGGAAGAAGGAAAAAAAGCAATGTTAACTTTAATTCTTTTGGTCTGCGTTGTGGTTCTCATTTTATTAGGACGGCATAAATATACGAAACTTTTGGCCAGTATATTTATGGTATTTTTTCTCGTAGCTATTATATCTTTTGCAATAGAAGTCGGCATTTTAGTAGAACTAATAAGCAATGCAGATACACCACAAAAATATGCAGAAGCACAAGAGAAAGTAGTAAGTCTGCAATCAGAAATCCAAGACTTAAAAGACAGCTACTCCGAAAAAGAAGTAATTACATTAATTGTCGAGTATACCGATTTGGCAAAGCAGTTAGAAGAAAACGAAAACTACATTAAGAAAAATCAACAACTTGTAGAAGAAGGACTCTCTAAAGACAGATTCTTGCTATACTTTGGTGGATAAACATTGCAAAGTAAAGGAAAGGTACTAACCATTTTAGGTTGGCACCTTTCCTTTGTACATTTTATGTGATATAAATCCAAAAATTGACAATTTACATAAAACATAATATAATATATTTAGACTAAATCAAATTTGTTCAAATGCTCTTTTACTATAAACAGAGCAAAATGAGATTTAGAAAATTGAATATTTAGCCAAGAAATAAACATAAGGAGGTTTTACAAAATGGCTGATTGGGAGAACTTAAAAGATGTTCTCAAAAAACCCGAGAAGTATGGAAGTATTCGGACGGACCTTGTCGACTACCAGATTGATGGTGGCACAGTTACGATTCCGGAAAGCCTTACTGGAGTCCCAGAGCAAAAGTACAGAGTTAGAAAAAACCAAAGTATTTATTGGCAACCCAGATTCTACAAAGGTAAGATCTACCTTGCGGGATCAAAGCAAACTGCGAGAGTCTACTTTTCTCCGAAAGGGATGACCGATGAAAAAATCGAGCAAATCAAACAGCTGATGGCCACTCCCTATGGAAACAAAGAAATGGAAGCAGAAGGATCATTTCCTACAATCAAAATGACCCTTGCTGAAATTGGGTTCGATTTTTCCGGCGGACAGGTAAAAAAAGAGAAAGTCATATCTGAAAATCCTAGCCTTGAAAACGGAGAAAAGGTATTTGGAACAATCCATTTCTATCCTATTGTTTGTATGCCGGATGTCATGCTCATCGACATGGGAAAACTTGGCTAAAGAGCCTAAATCTCATTCAAAGAAAAACTGGAACTGCTTTTTGCAGTTCCTCTTTTTTATATAATTTTTTTTAGCCAAATGTTAATATATTTGACATTTTTAAAATATATATTATAATATTTATATATAAAAATAAACTTGAAATATAGCTTTAAGGAAGGAAATAATAATTTATGGATATAATAAGTTTATTAAGAGAAAATTTAGGAAAAGAAAATGTTTTTGAAAATGAAGATATGTCAAGGCATACTTCTTTTAAAACTGGAGGAAAAGCTGACATATTTGTCAAAATTAAAAATTTAGAAAATCTAAAATATGTTTTAAATTTTGTAAAAGACAAAAAGTTACCTATATTTATTTTAGGCAACGGAACTAATATCTTAGTTCGCGATAATGGAATTCGTGGAATAGTTTGCAAAATTGAAATAAATAATTTTGAAATAGAAGAAAAAGAAGATTACGTATTTGTTAAACTTCGGCTCTGGTTGCAAAATTTCAGAAATTGCTCAAAAATTGTTAAAAATGGAAATTGAAGGATTTGAATTTGCATCTCGGAATTCCTGGAACAATTGGTGGAGCAGTAAAAATGAATGCTGGTGCATACGGAAAAGAGATGAAAGATATTGTTTTCTCAACAACATATATAGATTTAGATGGAAATATCAATAAAATTAATTTAGATGAGCATGAATTTGAATATAGAAAAAGCATATTTAAAGATAAAAGATACATAATATTAGAGAGTACATTGAAATTAAAAAAAGGAAAAAAAGAAGAAATAGAAAATAAAATGAAAGAATATCAAACCTTAAGAAAAGAAAAGCAACCTATTTCTAAACCTTCGGCTGGAAGTACCTTTAAAAGAGGAGAAGATTATATAACGGCAAAATTAATTGATGAATGTGGATTAAAAGGAAAGCAAATTGGAGGAGCAAAAGTTTCTGAAAAACATGCAGGATTTATCGTAAATGAAGGAAACGCAACTTCAAAGGACATTTTGGACTTGATTGAATATGTAAAAAAAGAAGTATATGAAAAAACTGGAAAGAAAATTGAACTTGAAATTGAAATTGTAGGAGAATAACATAGATATTTCTAAGAAATTTTCAAATTTTACTTGCAAAATTTCCCAAAATATAGTAAAATAATAACGTATTAAAAATTACCCTTTTCGTGGCTTAAGGAAAATCACACCACTTAAGCTAGGAAATCGGCAAATTATGAAAAAACGGAGGTGTAATTATGACAAAGGAAAGAAAACAAGAAATCATTGCTACTTTCAAAAGAGATGAAAAGGATACTGGTTCTCCAGAGGTTCAAATAGCTCTTTTAACAGAAAGAATCAATGAGCTTACTGAGCATTTAAAAGTTCATGTAAAAGATAATCACTCAAGACGTGGTCTTTTAAAAATGGTTGGTAAGAGAAGAAATCTTTTAAACTATTTATTTAAGAAAGATGAAGACAGATATAAAGTAATAGTTGAAAAGTTAAATTTAAGAAAATAGTAACAAGCTCTAAGAGGCGTTTGTATTTTAAATCAAACGCCTCTAGGTGTATAAATAAAAAGTAGAATATTAGTTTAGTAGCTTGAACAATGTATTAAATACCTAAAAATTAATGTATTGTTGAAGTTACAGCTAATATTTACCGTTTATTTATAAAAAATAAAAAAAGAAAGAGGTAAAAATTATGTTTAGAACTTTTGAAACAGAACTTGCAGGAAGAAAATTAGTAATTGAAAATGGAAAAATTGCAGAACTTGCAAATGGAAGCGTAATGGTAAGATATGGCGAGACTGTAGTTATGGTTAATGTTACAGCTTCTAAAGAACCAAAGGAAGGAATTGACTTTTTCCCATTATCTGTAGATTATGAGGAAAAACTTTACTCAGTTCGGAAAAATACCAGGTGGATTTACAAAAAGAGAAGGAAAACCAGCAGATAAAGCAATATTAGTATCAAGAGCAATCGACAGACCAATTCGTCCATTGTTCCCAAAAGATTTTAGAAATGATGTATGTGTAATTGCAACCGTTTTATCAGTTGAACCTGATAATTCTCCAGAAGTTGCAGCAATGATCGGAACTTCTGCAGCACTTGCAATTTCAGATATCCCATTTAATGGTCCAACAGCTGCAGTAAATGTTGGATATGTTGACGGAGAAATTGTTATAAATCCAACATTAGAACAAAGAGCAAAATCTGATTTAGTATTAACAGTTGCTGGAACTTTAGAAAAAGTTACAATGATTGAAGCTGGAGCAAATGAGATTCCAGAAGCAACTATGCTAGAAGCTATTAAAAAAGGACATGCAGAAATTATCAAAATTTGCAAATTTATCAGTGATATACAAAAAGAAATTGGAAAACCTAAATTTGAATATAAATCTTTTGAAGTAGATCATGATTTATATGAAGAAATAGAAAAAAATTATCAAGAAAGAATGTACCAAGATGTACAAGCAACAGATAAAGAAGTAAGAGATAGCAATATTGATAAATTGACAGAAGATATAACAGCATATATTACAGAAAAATATGGAGAAGAATTTGTAGAAGAAAGAAAACAAGAAATTGGAGAAATAATTTACAAATTGGAGAAAAAATGCGTTAGAAAAATGATATATGAAGAACACAAACGTCCAGATGGAAGAGCAATAGACGAAATAAGACCACTTTCATGCGAGGTCGGAGTTCTTCCAAGAGTGCATGGAAGTGCAATATTTACAAGAGGCCAAACACAAGTTATGTCTGTTGCAACGCTTGGAATGCTTTCAGAAGCTCAAAGTCTAGATGGACTTGACGAAGAAACTACAAAAAGATATATGCATCAATATAACTTCCCACCATATAGTGTAGGAGAAGCAAGAACATCTCGTGGGCCAGGTAGACGTGAAATAGGACATGGCGCTTTAGCTGAAAAGGCACTTGTACCAGTTTTACCTTCTGAAGAAGAATTTCCATATGCAATAAGAGTAGTATCAGAGGTTTTATCTTCAAATGGTTCTACATCTCAAGGAAGTATTTGTGGAAGTACTCTAGCATTAATGGATGCAGGTGTTCCAATTAAAGCTCCAGTTGCAGGAATTTCAACAGGATTAGTTACAGATCCAGAAGATCCTTCAAAATATATTATGCTTACAGATATTCAAGGAATAGAAGATTTCTTTGGAGATATGGACTTTAAAGTTGGTGGAACTAAAAAACGGAATAACTGCTATACAAGTTGATATAAAAATTGATGGTTTAACATATAATATTATTGAAGAGGCTTTTGCAAGAACAAGAAAAGCTAGAGAATACATCCTAGACGAGATTATGCTAAAGCAAATTGCAAAACCAAGAGAAGAATTATCTAAATATGCACCAAAAATAATTAAAACAAAGATTGCAGTAGATAAAATTAAAGATGTAATCGGACCTGGTGGAAAAATGATAAATAAAATTATTGATGAAACTGGCGTAAAAATTGACATACAAGAAGATGGTAATGTATTTATTTATTGTGAAGATTCTGCAGATGGCAAAAAAGCATTAGAAATGGTAGAAGATATTGCAAGAGAAATTGAACTAAATGGAATATATAATGGAAAAGTAGTTAGAATAATGAACTTTGGAGCATTTGTTGATGTTGGAGGAGGAAAAGAAGGACTTCTTCATATATCAAAAATTTCTGAAAAACGTATAAATAAAGTAGAAGATGTTTTAAAAATAGGTGATACAGTTAGAGTTAAAGTCTATGAAATAGATGATCAAGGCCGAATTAATTTAACAGCAAAAAATATTGACGAAGAAAACAAATAAAATAGTTAATATTTTATTAAAAATCTTATGAAATATTTGCATTTTTTGGAAGTTTATAGTATAATATTAATTGTTAGGGGTATAAGCCTTTAAGTAAAACAAAAACAAGAGAAATCTTACATTTATTGAAAGGAAATGTGAAGAAAAAATGGAATATTTATATATATTACAACAAGCAATAATTTGGGTAATAACATTATTTTGGCTATATCAGTTGTTAATTAGTATATGTTCTTTTGTAAAGCTTAAAGATAAACCAATGCTTATAAATAAAAATCATAGATTTATGGCTATAATTCCTGCTCATAATGAGGAATCTGTTATAAGTAATTTGATTGAAAGTTTGAAAAAACAAGATTATCCGAAAGAATTATTAGATATATATGTTATAGCTGATAATTGTACGGATAGAACTAAATTAATTGCTGAAAATGCAGGAGCAATAGTTTATGAGAGAAATGATCCAGAAGGAAGAACAAAGGGTCATGCACTTCAATGGTTTTTAAATAAAAAAATAGAAGAAAATGCAGATTATGATGCTTTTTGTGTATTTGATAGTGATAATATAGTAGATAAAAATTTCATTAAAAATATGAATAAAAAACTATGCCAAGGAGAAGAAGTAGTTCAAGGATATAGAGACATTAAAAACCCTACTGATAGTTGGATTTCTTCTGGATATGCAATATTTTATTGGATGATGAATAGATTTTATCATTTAGCAAGATATAATCTTGGCTTATCTCCATTAATAAATGGAACAGGCTTTATGGTTAAGTTTGATATAATTAAACCAAAAGGATGGGAAACTTATACTTTAACAGAAGATATAGAGTTTTCACTTCAAAGAATAATTGCTGGTAAAAAATTGGGATGGGCAACAGATGCAATAGTATATGATGAACAACCAGTAGGATTTAAGCAAAGTTGGTCACAACGTTCAAGATGGACTGTAGGACACATACAATGTATGGAAAGATATACTAAGGAATTAGCAAATTCAGTTAAAGAGAAGAAAACATTAGTAACATTAGATGGATTTTTATATATTGTAGGAAGCATTCCAATGTTTATAATTACAATGATTTTATTAGTAGTAAATGCAGCTTTATATATGGGAGATGTATTTACAAAATCGGCTCTTATTGAAAGCTATATAATGTATTTAGCACCAACATTTATTTTGCCAATATTTACAGCAGTAATTATAATGTTATTAGATAGAAGGCCAATAAAACCAATGATAAAAGGACTTCTTTTATATCCATTATTTTTAGGAAGTTGGCTTTTGATAAATTTTAAATGTTTATTCAAGAGAGATACTAATTGGGAAAAGATAGAACACGTTAGAGATATAAAAATAAACGAAGTAATATAAACTTTTGTTTCGATTTACAAAAATAAAGCGTGTAATAAAAATTACACGCTTTACATTTAAAAATGGAGGGATTTTGCATGAAAAAATCAAACAGCACAGCTCATATAGTATTAATAATTCTTGGAATTATTTTTATAAGTTTAAGTGCATTTCACACTGGACTATGGTTTGATGAAAGTTATTCAGTAGCTATAGCAAAACATAGCTTTTCAGAAATATGGACAATAACAGGAGGAGATGTTCATCCACCAGTTTATTATTGGCTTATACATATTGTTTATCTAATATTTGGAAATAATGTTTTAATGTTTAGATTATTTTCAGTTCTAGCAATTGCAATACTCGGAATATTAGGTTATACACATATAAGAAAAGATTTTGGAGAAAAGACTCGGAATGTTTTTCTCGTTCTTTGCATTTTTCTTACCACTAATGCCTGCATATAGCACAGAGATTAGAATGTATGGCTGGGCATTGCTCTTTGTAACTCTTGCAGGAATATATGGTTATAGATTTTATAAAAATATAAAAGACAAAAATTTAGATGGAAGAAGAAAAAATTTAGTATTATTTGGAATTTTTAGCATATTATCATGTTACACACATTATTATGCAACAGCTACTGTAGCTGTAATGAATTTATTATTATTAATTTCAGCATTTAAGAATAAAAGTAGTAATAAAAAGGCTTTCAAAGGAGTTTTATTACTTGATATACTTCAAATATTACTATTTATTCCATGGCTTGGAAATTTGTTTGGACAAATAAATCATGTAAAAGCAGGATTCTGGATAGGAGATCAAGTTGTTGGTTTTCCTTTCGATTTACTAGGTTTGCAATTTAGAAGATATATAAATGAACACTTTAATTTTACATTCGGAGTAATTGCAGCAGCAGTTATAGGACTTATATATTATATATATTTATTTGGCAAAATACGTAATCTTAAAAGAGAAAATGGTGATATTAAAGCCGCTTCTTTATGCTTTAAAATATATGTCGGCATAATACTTATGATGGCTGTATTTTCACTAATTATATGGGAACCTGTTTTATACACAAGATATTTTGTTATACTAACAGGATTATGGATACTTGGAAGTAGCATTGTACTTAGCAATGAGAAAAACAAAAGAAATGTTTTAGTAATTGTTTTAGTTACAGTAATTCTTTCTTGTATTGCTAATGTTCAAAATATAAATATGAATATGAGCTCTACAAATAAAGAAATGGTTAGTTATTTACAAGAAAATGTAAAAGAAGATGATATTATAATTTATTCAAATATAGGAAACGGTGGAGTAGTATGTGCGTTATTCCCAAATAATAAACAATATTTTGTAAATTTAGCAGGTTGGGAAGATATAGAAGATGCATATAAGGCATATGGACCTGGAATGGAGACTGTTTCAGATTTTAGTTTCCTTGATGGATTTACAGGTAGAATTTGGGTAATTGATTCAGAAGCAAAGGACTTTTATGAAGCAATACCAAAAGAAAATGTAGTACTCTTGAGAGATGCAAGAACATTTTATACACCTTATCATGGATATGTATATAATATATCATTAATCGAAAAATATTAATCAAAAAATTAAACTTTGCCTTATGCATTATCCAAAATTAAGGCAAAGTTATTTTTATCTAATAGGAAATTTCTCCGAAATTTCTATTAGATAAAAATGGCTAAACGCAGCCTTTGAGATTTCCTCATTTTATTCGGAAACTCAAATCGGCAAGAACAAAGAGCGCCGAGGCGCTTTGTTCTGTAAGAAAGGTTAAAAAATTATGTTAAATAAAATTATCGTTTATGGATTTGTAGGACCTTCTGGCACAGGAAAAAGTTATAGAGCACAATATGTAGCCAGTGAAAATAATATTAATTATATAATAGATGATGGTCTTTTTATAAAAGACAATGAGGTAATTGCAGGTTCTTCTGCAAAAAAAGCACCAACTAAAATAGAGACTGTAAAGCATGCACTTTTCCAAACAGATGAGGAAAAAAAGGAAATAAAAAATGCAATAAAAAAATATAAACCTGAAAGTATAATGATACTCGGAACTTCTGATAGTATGGTTGAAAAAATTGCAGAGAATCTTGGATTACCTAAAATAACTAAAATAATTCATATTGATGAAATTGCAACAGAAGAAGAGATGGAAACTGCAAGAAGAATTCGTGTAACAGAAGGTAAACATGTTATACCAGTACCAACTTTTGAAATAAAGAAAGATTTTTCTGGCTATATTTTAGATCCGTTACAAATTTTTAAATCAAAAGGAATAGGAAAAGACCCTTATGTTACAGAAAAATCAATTATACGTCCAACGTTCAGTTATATGGGAAACTTTACTATATCTGATTCTGTTTTTAGAGAAATTATAGAGTATTTAGTTTATAAAACGCCAGCAATACATAAACTTGCTAAAATGAGAATTACAAAATATGAAGAAGGACCAAGTTTATATATAGAGGTAATTGTTGTATATGGTTATAATATTTTGGAATCTTTAAGCACGTTTAAGGAAAAATGTAAAAAAGAAATTGAAAATTTAACAGCTATGAATATAAATAATATAGAAATTGTTGCTAGAAGTATTTATATACCTGAAAAAGAAGGAGATAATTAATATGTCATTTGTTGTTGCAATAGATGGACCAGCAGGATGTGGAAAGGGAACAGTAACTAAAATTATAGCAGAAAAAACAGGACTTGTTAACATAGATACTGGCAGTATGTATAGATGTGTTGCTTTGGAAGCATTAAGAAGAAATATTTCTTCAGAAAATGTAAAAGAACTAGAAAAAATGTTAGAAAATTTAGATATTAAACTTATTAATAATAACGGAAATCAAAAAGTTTTACTAAATGGGGAAGATGTTTCAAAAGATATTAGAACCCCGGAGGTTGATTCTGTTGTTGCAAAATTTGCAGCAATAAAGGCTGTTCGAGATAAATTAACTCCTATGCAAAGAAAAATAGGAGAAAAGACTGATTCCATAATGGAAGGTAGAGACATTGGAACAGTGGTATTTCCTAATGCAGATGTTAAAATATTCTTAGATTGTTCTTTAGAGGAAAGAGCAAGAAGAAGATATAAACAAAATCAAGAAAAAGGTATTAGTGAAAGCTATGAAGAAGTATTATCAAGTATTATAGAAAGACATAAGTTAGAAACAGAAAGAGAAATTGCCCCATTTGTTAAAGCAGAAGATGCCATTTTAGTAGATAGCACAAATATGACAATTGAAGAAGTAGTAAATACAATTTTACAAATAATAAAAGAAAAAAAGTTAAAAAATAGGATGGATTAAAATGATTAGAGGATTTATAGTATTTATTCTTAAAATAGTAACAGTTTTTTTATTTAGAGTAAAAGTTATTGGAAAAGAGAATATTGAAAAAGGCAAGGCATATTTAGTATGTCCAAATCATATTAGCAATTGGGATCCTCCTACAATAGTAGCAGCATTAAAGAGAAATGATGTATATGTTTTAGCTAAAGAAGAGCTATTTATAAATAAATTTGTTAAATGGTTAGCTAAAAAAACGAAGGTACTTCCTGTAAAAAGAGGCAAACAAGATGTTGGACTTTTAAAAACAAGTGTAAAAGTTTTAAAAGAAAATCATATTGTGCTTTTATTCCCAGAAGGAACTAGAAATGGAATTTCAAAAAAAGGAAAATTACAAAATGGAGCAGTTTTAATGAGCCTTATGTCTGATGCCCAAATAATTCCAGTTGGAATTCAAGCCCCAAAATTGTATAAGCCTTTTTCAAAAGTTAAGATAAATATAGGAAAACCAATGGATTTTTCTGAATATAAAGATAAAAAAGGAGACAAAGAAGTATTGGATAATCTTAGTAATAAGCTAATGAATGAGATAATTCGTTTGACAAACGAAGAAATTTAGTATATAATTAATATTTAGTGTGAAATTTAATGACGTCCTTAAGCACAAAGCTGTGGACCAATTTATAAAAAGGAAGGGTACAAAAATGAATAACAAAAATATCAGAAATATAGCAATAATTGCACACGTTGACCACGGAAAGACAACGCTTGTTGACGAATTATTGAAACAAAGCCATGTATTTAGAGATAACGAACAAGTTGGCGAAAGAGTTATGGATTCTAATGATCTAGAAAAAGAAAGAGGAATTACAATTCTTTCTAAAAATACTTCTGTAATGTATAATGGTGTAAAAATAAATATAGTAGATACACCTGGACATGCTGATTTTGGAGGAGAAGTTGAAAGAGTTTTAAAGACAGTTGATGGTGTTTTACTTTTAGTTGATGCTTTTGAAGGAACAATGCCTCAAACAAGAGAAGTTTTAAAGAAATCTTTAGCTTTAAATTTAAAGCCTATTGTTGTAATAAATAAAATAGATAGACCAGGTTCAAATCCAGAGAAAGTTGTAGATGAAGTATTAGAACTATTTATAGAACTTAATGCAAATGATGATCAATTGGATTTCCCAGTTGTTTATG
Source organism: uncultured Clostridia bacterium (assembly GCA_947584805.1). Classification (GTDB taxonomy): domain Bacteria; phylum Bacillota; class Clostridia; order TANB77; family CAG-508; genus JAAWPK01. Next base: position 38,078 of record CANPWU010000002.1, read on the forward strand.
CATCTGCAAAACAAGGAATTGCAAAGCTTAATATGAAAGATGAAGATGGCACTATGGATTGTTTATTTAAAACAATTATAGATACTATTAATCCACCAGATTGTGATGAAGACGGACCAACACAAATGCTAGTTTCTAATATTGATTATGACGATTATGTTGGAAGAATAGCTGTTGGTAGAGTTGAACGTGGAAGCGTTAAATCTGGAATGCAAGTTACTGTTTGCAAAAAAGATGGAAAAACAGTAAATGGCAAAATTGCAAAAGTTTATACACACATGGGACTAGAAAAAGTAGAAGTAGAAGAAGCAAAAGCTGGAGATATTATAGAGTTTTCTGGAATTGCTGATATTAATATTGGAGAAACAATATGTGATCCTGAACATGTTGAAAAAATCGATTTTGTAGACATAGATGAGCCAACAGTTACAATGACATTTAGTGTAAACAACGGACCATTTGCAGGAAGAGAAGGAGAATTTGTAACTTCAAGACATATCAGAGATAGATTATTTAAAGAACTAGAAAGAAATGTAAGCTTAAGAGTATCAGAAACTGCTACACCAGATGCTTTTGAAGTTGCTGGACGTCGGAGAATTACATTTATCAGTTCTTATTGAAACTATGAGAAGAGAGGGATTTGAACTTCTAGTTTCTCGTCCAAAGGTCATTATTAAAGAAATAAATGGCGTAAAATGTGAACCAATTGAAAGATTGGTTGTTAATGTTCCAGATGACTCAGTAGGAACAGTTATTGAAAAGCTTGGAAAAAGAAAAGCTGAAATGCTAAATATGGAACCTGCTGAACAAGGACATACAAAGATAGAATTTAAAATACCTGCAAGAGGATTAATTGGTTATCGTTCAGAATTTATGACAGACACTAAAGGTAATGGTACTATGAACCATATCTTTGACTCATATGAAGAATATAAAGGAGAAATATCAGCAAGAAGTAGAGGAACAATTGTTGCTTTTGAAGCAGGAAAAGCTGTAACATATGGACTATTTAATGCACAAGACAAAGGGGATTTATTCATTGGACCTGGAACAGAAGTATATGAAGGAATGATAGTTGGACTAAATTCAAGAGGAGAAGATTTAGCAATAAATGTATGCAAAGAGAAACATTTAACAAATACAAGAGCTTCTGGTTCAGATGATGCGCTTCATTTAGTTCCACCAATTCAAATGTCACTAGAAAAAGCAATTGAGTTTATTCAAGATGATGAATTAGTTGAAGTAACTCCTCAAAATATTCGTTTAAGAAAGAAAATATTGGATTCTAAAGAAAGAGAAAGAATGGCAAGAAGAACAGTAGCTGAATAATTAAAAATATAGTATTTATAGATCAAGGAATATGGGAGGCAATAATTATGAAGTCTGCATATCAAAAAAGAAGAGAAGAATTTTTGGTTAGAACCCGTTATGTTAACGAGGCATATAGAGCGGCTGAAGCAAGACAAAGAACTACAAATAAACATTCAGAAGACTCTATAACGAGGCTAGAAATCCAAAGCACTATTAGAAATTTGTGTAGTTCAACTAAAAAAACAAGAAAAGAAATTTTAGAGATCTTGGATGAAAGATTTTCAGATAGTAAATATGATAACTATCATCAATTTTTTGAAACTTGGGTTTCTGATGTTTTAGCAAGATCGGGACGAGAAGAAAGTGAACGTTAAATATGAATAAAAAAATATTAGAAAAAATAAAAGAGGAAGCTCTAGAAGATCATATACCAATTATTATGGATGATACTTTGGAAACTTTAAATAAAATATTAGGAAATAACAAATATGATAATATTCTAGAGATTGGAACCGCAACTCGGATATTCTGCAATTTGTTTTTCAGAATTCTTAAGTGAAGATGGAAAAATTGACACAATAGAGAGAGACGAAGAAAGAATAAAGGCAGCAATACAAAACATTAAAGAAATTGGCTTAGAAGGTAAAATAAACGTTTTTAAAGGTGATGCAGTAGATCTACTACCTGAATTTGACGAGAATTATGATTTAATATTTATAGATGCAGCAAAAGGAAAGTATCCTTTCTTCTTGGAACAAGCATTAAGGCTTTCAAAAGTAGGAACCTTAATTATTGCAGATAATGTTTTGTATAAAGGATATGTCATGAGCGATTATAATAAGCACAAACAAAGAACAGCAGTAAGAAATTTAAGAGAATATATAAAAATTGCTTTGGAAGATCCAAAGCTTGAAAGTAAAATTTTAGAAGTAGGCGACGGTCTTTGCGTAAGCGAAGTTATATCGAAAAGCTAAAATATATTCAAATATTTAATTGAAGATGCGATTGTATCAACTATCACAAGTACAAAAAATGTATTTGTGATTATTTTTTGTAATTTTAAAGGAGTAATACTTAAAATTTTTGCAACTATTTTAGATATTGCAGGATGTATAAATTTTATAAATATTAAACTTCCGAATCCCCAAACAATGCTAAAGCTTAGAGTTATTCTTCCATTCAAATTTAAAAATTGTCCTGTGTAATCCCACCATCTGCATCCGAATAGAGCTTGTAAAAAGAAATCTGTTATGTATTCAAATACACTAAATATTATTGCTGATAAAAAGAGGAGCCTAATAGGCTTCTTTTTGTAATCATTAAAAAATGAAATAAGAATTATAGCTGCATAGCCATATATAGGGCAAATTGGACCAAAGAGAAATCCTCTTTTTGTAAATTCATGTGTATATATAACGCAAAAAATTTCTTCACATACCCATCCTATGAAAGCATATATTATGTAGAATATTAAAATTTTTTGAAATTTAGATAAATGTTTTACATTTTTTTTATTCATAGCATCCCCCATATAGTTAGAATTTTATCAAAAAATAGAAAAAAAGTAAATAGATTTTTCTAAATTAGTCAGTGGTTACTGGATAATGGTTTTATTTAAAATATTATAAAGCCTACCTTTGAAAGTAATATATTTAATTTGACTTGCTCCTTACTGGCTTCGCCATTCGCCTAGGGTCATTTCCGTTCCGATGGAGCTTCCCTGCGCGTCGCTGCGTAAATTAAATATATTACTTTCAAACGGCTAGATACTTCTTTTATATTTAAAATTATTACTATGCAGTGTTTACATAAAAAATGCAATTATATGTATTGAACTTTTAAGTAATTTGTAATATAATAATAAAAGGAAAAGGAGAAATTTATGAAAAAACCAGAATTGCTTGCACCAGCAGGCTCATTTGAAAAAGCAAAAATTGCCTTCCTTTATGGAGCAGATGCAGTTTATTGTGGAACTGCTTCACTTTCCTTAAGAAGTAGGGCAGAAGTAGAAGATGATGATTTAGAAAAAACAATAGTTTATGCACATGAAATAGGCAAAAAAGTATATGCCGCAATAAATATTTATGCACTAGACGAAAATTACGAAGAAATTAAAAAGCAAGCTAGAATGTTAAATAGAATAAAAGTGGATGGAATTATTTTATCAGATGGAGGAGTTCTAGAAACAATTAAAAAGGAAGCACCTGATACACCAATACATATAAGCACACAAGCAAATGTAGTAAGTTCTCATTCCGCTTCATTTTGGTATAACAATGGTGCTAAAAGAGTTATTTTAGCAAGAGAATTAAGTAAAGACCAGATAAAAGAAATAATTAATAATACTCCAAAAGAGCTTGAAACAGAAATTTTTGTACATGGTGCATTATGCTTTGGATATTCAGGAAGATGTTTCTTAAGTGATTTTTTAGCATCTAGAAGTGCAAACCTAGGAGACTGTGCTCAAAGTTGTAGATGGGCATATAATGTTTATGCTGAAGAAAAGAATAATCCAGGAAATCTTATGCCTGTTGAATATGATGAAAAGGGAACATACATATTTTCTTCAAAAGATTTGTGCCTTTTAAAAGAAATACCTGAAATTATTGATATGGGTGTAGATAGCTTAAAAATAGAGGGAAGATTAAAAACAGAGTATTATTTAGCAAGTGTTGTAAATGCATATAGAAATGCAATAGACGATTATATAAAATCACCTGAAAATTATGATTATACTAAATATTTAGCTGAAATAGATAAGGTTAAAACAAGAAGCTTAACAGATTTTTATTTTAACGATAGAAACAATAAAGATTTTCAAGAGTATGAGGGAAAACAATATAATCCTAACTTTGAATTTGGAGGAAAAGTTGTAAAATATTCAGATGATAAATCTGTAATAGAGATAAAGAATAAACTATTTGTAGGGGATGAATTAGAAATAATAATTCCTGGCAAAATAGATGTATATAGCTTTAAAATAGAAAAGTTATGGGATGCAGAAACAGATGAGGAAATAGAAACAGTTAGCCCTGGTAAAAAAGGACAACTCGTAAAACTACACCTTCCTATAAAATGTGAGGAAAATTGGATTATACGTAGAAAGAAATAAGCCACAATTATTGCAAATAACTTATTTATTAATATAAAAAATCAGTAAAAACACGTCAGGTTGTAAATATACAACCTGACGTGAAATGCTTAAGCCTTATCCTTAATCTTCTCTAAACTCTACCGTACAATCATTTTCAGCACACCATTTTTCAAACTCCGGGGCTTCATCTTCTCTAAATTCCTCATAAGTTTTGCCTTGTATTGCCTCATAGTCAAATGATTTGTAAATTTTAGCTTCATAAATTTCGTGCAAATCATCAATTTTGTATTGACGAGCACTAAAAGTATCAAAAGCCCAACCATTATTGACATATAAGACATGAGCTGTGAAATATTTTCCTTCGTTATCATCAGTTTTGTCACACTGAAGCCATTTTGAAGCGCTAAATTCTATTTTACCTTTTTTTAAAGCTTTCAATGTTTCAAAACAAATTGCATAACAAAGACCACTACATTTTTGTGTTGAGATGTATTCGAATAGTTTCGGGTTTACTTTCTTTATAGTTTTAAGATCTTTTCTAGAAATCGCTTTTCCTTTTTTAGTGCATAAAAGAAAATAGGATCTTTCTAATAATAAGATTGCAAAACCCGAATATGCCTCTTCAAATACTTTTGCAAATACTAATGAAATGGTGAAATGGATAAGCAAAAATGTTATAACTGCTATGGCTGTTGCATCAGGAACTACCAGATTTTTTCCTCCAGCAATGCATAGTATCCATAGGGGTATCCATGGGGATATCATATTAATAGTACGATGCTGACAACATAGAGCGTGGAGCGACCAGTATGGTTTTAAGAGCTTTATAAGGGCATCTTGCATATCATGGTCTATTTCATTGTAAATGAATTTCCGCATAATATACTTAATCATTTTTTTACAACCTTTCTATATTAAAATAGGTTACATAATATAATTATATCACAATATAAAAATTTGTCAAATTATGCTAAATTAATTATTTATCCTTAGCCTCTCTCCAGCAAAGATTAAATTAGGATTTCGTATTCCGTTCAATCTAACAATACTATTTATTGTAACATTAAACATTCTTGCAATTTGAGTTAAAGTATTTCCTCTTTTTATTGTGTATATTATATGATTTGTATCATATGAATCGTTTGTAATCTGTGATAAAGTTCTAGTTGTATCTATTTTTAAAACTTCACCTGGGAATATCAGGTTAGGATTTCTAATTCCATTTAGCCCTGCAATTTCAGCAACTGTAGTGCCAAACCTTAATGCAATACCACTTAATGTGTTGCCTCTTTGAACAGTATAAGATTCTATTTTGTTAGTTGTATTTGGAGAAGTATTTATGGCTTCATTTTCAGAAAGAAAAATATCACTTGTAAATCTATCTCTATCAACTAAACCTCTAATTCCTCTAATTATTCCCATATCTGTAAACTGAAAACCAGTCCATGAAGACCAATTTACATCACTACTTGGAGTTTCTACACCATATTCTGCAATCCATAAAGGATATGTATTTGCAAGTTCTAAAGAAAAAGTATTTCGTGCATTAAAGGCATCTGAATATATGATTAAATCTTTTCCAGTTAATTCTTTTACTCTTTCTAAAAATGTTCTTGAAATTTCATCTATATCATCTCTACTTAAGTTATCAAAATTTTCAAAATCCATTGCAAGCCTGCAATCTGGAGAAGTTCCAGAAATTACTGATGCAAAATATTCCGCTTCGTCATAGGCTTCTCTTGTATTTCTTGCAGTTAAGAAGTGGTATAGGCCTACCGATAAGCCATTTGCCTTTGCATTATCATAATTTGTTCTAAAATATGGATCTATTATATTACTTCCTTGGCTTGCTTTAATATATACAATTTGGATTCCTGCATTTTTAACTTCGTTATAATCAATATAACCTTGCCAATTACTTACATCAATTCCCTCATAAATTGTGTTAGTTGAAGGAGAGAGGGCAAAACAATATGTAATTAATGTAAAAGAAAAAATAAAAAATAGTAAAGTAGTATAAGTGATTTTTTTAAACATAGAACAACCTCCTTTATTCTTGAAATTCTTTACTTAACTTATGTATTGCTTTTGTTTCTATTCTAGATACATATGACCTGCTAATGCCGTAACATTTTTGCAATTTCATTTTGAGTCTTTGGAGCTTTACCATTTAGTCCAAAACGCAGTTCTATAATCATTTTTTCTCTATCTTTTAATACTTCTTTCATTTTCTCAAAAAGTTTCTTTGTTTTTAATTTTAAATCAATTTCTTCTTCAATACTTCTATCATCATTTTCTAGTATCTCAAGTAACGTAATTTCATTATCGTCTTTATCTTTTCCAATTGGTTCATTTAAGTAGACTTCAGATTTAATTTTTTTAGAAGTTCTAAGAAACATTAAAATTTCATTTTCTATACATCTTGCAACATAGGTTGCAAGCCTTATATTTTTATCCATGTTAAAGCTATTAATACCTTTAATTAGGCCAATTGTACCTATTGAAATTAAATCATCTTGATCAATATTGGTAGAAGAATATTTTTTTGCAACATGAGCAACAAGTCTTAAATTTCTTTCTATCAATATATTTCTTGCTTCCTCGTCACCGAGTTTTTAATCTTTCTAAAAATATTTTTTCTTCTTCAGGGCTTAATGGTTCAGGAAAAAGATTAGAACTTTGTATATATCCGAACAGCAAACATAGCTGTTTTTAAAAATGCTAAAAATCCGGAAATAGTAAGAGCTGCTAGCATCTAAACACCTCCATAAAGTTAATTATTTCACAAACAAAGTATATGTGAAGAAAAATTTTTTGTGCATGACCGATTTTAATATATTAAAATACTTTTAAGTTTTTTCTACGTTTTAATACAAAAAAATTCACAGAAAAGAACTTTTATGATATAATATCTAAATAAAAGTTAGGAGAGAGTGTTAATGGATAAAATTGTAATTTTTGACTGGGGTGGAGTAATTGAAAGCCACAGAGATGGAGAATATAATATAAAAATAGCACAAAGTGATTTACTTAAAAAATATGGTTGTAAATTAGACGAAAAAGAAAAAGTACAAATCGAGTCAAAAATTCATTCTAATATGGGAATATCTTCTGATTTTACATATATACAGAAATGGTTTGAAGAAATAAAAGCAAATTTGGGCTTAACTTGCAACTTAGATGAGTTTATTAATTCCTATGATGAAGATTTAAAAAAAGTACATTATTATAAGGATGTAGTAGCATATGCACATAGTTTAAAAGAAAGATGCAAAATTGGTATTTTTTCAAATCTCATGATGATAGATGAAAGAAGAATTAACGCACAAGTTGATTTAGAAAAATTCGACTTTGTATTTTTATCTTTTAAAATAGGACACATAAAACCAGAAGAAATAGCTTATGAGATAGTTGAAAAAACAACAAAAATTAAACCTGAAAATATATTATTTATAGATGATATGAAAGAAAATGTAGAAGTCGCAAAATCAAGAGGCTGGCAAACTTGTAATGCTTTTGGGTATGAACTAGATAAAATAAAAGAAGCAGTTGAGCATTTTTTGGAAAGGTTATGATATAATAAAAAAAGGAGGGATTTCATGATAGACCTTGAGGAAAACAAAAGGAAATTGCAAGAATTAAACTTAAGATTTTTAAACTTGGAAAAAACAATTGGTAATTCAGAAGAATTAGGTAAGAAACTAAAAGAATTGGAAGAAAAAACTTTAGTTCAAGGATTTTGGGATGATACGAAGGCGGCAAATAGTGTCTTGCGTGATATAAAGGAAATAAAGGGAAGATATAATAGTATAAATAGTATAAAAAATGATTTAGATAGTTTAATTGAAACAAACGAGTTTTTAATTACAGAAAATGATGAAGAAATGGCACAAGATTTGGAAAAAAGCACAGTACGTTTAGCAGAAAATATAGAAAAGTTAGAAACAAAGATGTATTTATCTGGAAAGTTTGATAGAAATAATGCAATAATAACTTTGCATCCAGGTGCTCGGAGGTACAGAATCACAAGATTGGGCAGAAATGCTTTATAGAATGTATTCTAGATGGAGTATGAAAAATGGTTATACTGTAAAAGAAACTGATTTCCAAGAAGGAGATGAAGCAGGAATAAAAAGTGTAACTGCTGTAATTGAAGGCGAATATGCGTATGGATATTTAAAAGGCGAAATGGGGGTACACAGATTAGTTAGAATTTCACCTTTTGATGCAGGTGGAAGAAGACATACATCTTTTGCATCAGTAGAAGTTTTGCCTGAAATTACTGATGATATAGAACTTGAAATAAATCCAGATGATTTAAGAATAGATACTTATCGTTCGTCAGGTGCAGGGGGACAGCATATAAACAAAACTTCATCTGCAGTTAGAATTACACATATTCCAACTAATATTGTAACTAGCTGCCAATCCGAAAGATCTCAACTTCAAAATAAAGAAACAGCAATGAAGATGCTTAAATCTAGATTACTTGATTTGAAAGAAAAAGAGCAAAAAGAGAAAATTGAGGATTTAAAAGGTGTACAAAGAGAAATTGCATGGGGAAGTCAGATAAGGTCATATGTATTTTGCCCATATACGCTTGTAAAAGACCACAGAACTGGATTTGAAGTAGGAAATGTGGAAACGGTTATGAATGGAGAAATTGATGGTTTTATGGAGGCATATTTAAAAAGTAATGCAAATTTATAATTTTAAGCAAAAACACTTAATAGTAATTTAAGCTATTAGGTGTTTTCTTTGTTCTAAAAAACTATAAAAGTGAATATATATAATTATGTATAAATTTTATTAGTAAAGAAAGGGTGAAATGTAATGACAGTTGAAGAAAGAAGAAATGTAACACAAACAGCTATTCAAAATCTTATACTCGAAAATCGAGAAAAATTAAGCATATCAGGTGTGTTAGACGTATTAAGCTTTGATGATCAAATAGTTATGGTTGAAACAGAACTTCGGGCTTCTTACAGTAAAAGGCGAAAATTTAAAAATAAATAAATTAAGCATAGATACTTCAGAAGTAATAGTAGAAGGTGATATAACTTCAATGGGATATTCAGAGAAGGATTTCACAAAAGATAAGGGAGGAAGTCTCATTCATAAACTTTTTAAATAATTTTAAGAATATAGGGTGAAATCTTAAGTGAATGAAATAGTTACAAATCAAGCTTACTTATTTTTAATATTCATATTAAATGGAATTTTAATAGGAATATTATTTGATGTATTTAGAATTTTAAGACGAAGTTTTAAAACTCCAAATTTTGTGACATATATCGAAGATATAATATTTTGGTTAGCATCTACTTTGAGTATAATTTATTCATTATTTGTATTTAATAATGGAGAAATAAGAGGCTATATTTTTATAGGGTTAATATTTGGAATTGTAACTTATATGCTATTTTTTAGCAAAATTATTATGAAAATTTCTATAAAAATTATATTATTTTTAAAACAAGTTTTCAAATTTTTGTATAAAATTTTGTCATATCCTGTAAAAATAATACTTAATCCACTAAAATTTTTAATGAAAAAACTTTTTTCTTTTAAAATAGACATAAAAAAATAAAAATAAAATCTAAAAATAATAAAATCGTACAGAAAAAAGAAGGATTTTGAAGTACTTTGTAGAAAAATATTAATATTAGCAGAGATATATTAATTCACATAAGAAAAATAGATAGGAAGAGAAAACATATGAAATTGAATATGAAAAAGTTATTAAAGAAAGTTGCTATAATAACTTTTATGTTTTATTTTTCTGTTACAGTATATAAACAACAAAAGGAATTGAATTCTTATAGGCAAAGTATTTCTACTGTAGAAGAACAAATAAAAGAACAAACTGAATATAAAGAATCTTTGATTTCTGAAAAAGAAAATTCAACATCTTTAGAATATATAGAAGAAATTGCAAGAACTAAATTAAACATGTATATGCCTAACGAGAAGGTTTATATTGATGTAGGTAATTAAACGTTATATTAATTTTAGTTTATTTTTTGTAAATTTTTAATATTAATTTCTTTTAAGAAAAATTTTTAAATACTTATTATAAATATTTTCTTAAATAGTACAAATTTGTACGATTCTTATATTTTCCAATGTAAAAAAATAAAATTATATAAATTATGGGGGTACAAGTGTATATGTTTGACAATATGCAATTAACAGAATTGCGTAAAATTGCAAAAGAAAGAGGACTTAAGAATATAACCAAATTAAAGAAAGACGAATTAATTGAACTACTTAAAAGTACAGAAGAAAAAAATGATAAAGTTGAAGGAGAAGATGTAATAGATTTTCAAGAAGGACAAGCTAACATACAAGAGGAAAAGAATGAACAAGAACCAACTAAAGAAAAATTTGTAGGAGGAAATGGAGTTTATAAAGTTACAAGTGAAGATGATGATATTGTAGAAGGAATATTAGAGGTTTTACCAGATGGATATGGCTTTTTAAGAGGAGATAATTATCTTTCTACATCTCAAGATGTATATGTTTCACCTATACAAATCAAGCGCTTCAGACTAAATACAGGGGATAAAATTAAAGGAATTGCAAGATTTCCAAAAGAAGGCGGAAAATTTCCAGCTTTAATATTTGTTGGACATATAAATGATGAAACACCAGATATTGCACTTTCAAGAAAAAATTTTGATGATTTAATTCCAATACATCCAGAAGAAAGATTAAAACTTGAAACTACACAAAGCGAAATTGCAATGCGCTTAATTGATTTAATTTCACCTGTTGGAAAAGGACAAAGAGGAATGATTGTTGCTCCACCAAAAGTTGGAAAAACTACTCTTTTGAAAAAAATTGCAAATAGTATAACAACTAATAATCCTGAAGTAAAACTTATAGTATTATTAATTGATGAGAGACCTGAAGAAGTAACAGATATGAGAAGATCAATAAAGGGGGATGTTATATATTCTACATTTGATGAACTTCCTGAACATCATGTAAAGGTTTCTGAAATGGTACTAGAAAGAGCAAAAAGATTAGTTGAACAAAACAACGATGTAGTAATTTTATTAGATAGTATTACAAGACTTGCAAGAGCATATAACTTGGTAGTTCCTGCATCTCGGTAAGACATTATCTGGAGGTTTAGATCCTGCTGCATTACATAAGCCAAAAAGATTTTTTGGAGCAGCAAGAAATATTGAAAATGGTGGAAGTTTAACAATTTTAGCTACTGCTTTAGTTGAAACAGGTAGCAAAATGGATGATATTATTTTTGAAGAATTTAAAGGAACAGGTAATATGGAGGTACATCTTGATAGAAAACTATCAGAGAAACGTATATTTCCTGCAATTGATATTAATAAATCAGGAACAAGAAGAGAAGAAATGCTACTTTCTAAAAAAGAATTAGACACTGTTTATGCACTTAGAAAAGCAATGTCTAATACTCCAGTATCTGAAGTAACAGAACAACTTTTAACACAGATGGTAGCTAGTAAAAACAATGAAGACTTTCTAGATAAAATGGATTATTTTTTAAGAAACTCTAAATAAATTTTAAAAAAATAACCTCTTTATTTCATAAAGAGGTTATTTTTTTAGTTGTATTTGGTAAAATATATATAGGAGATCACGTAATGGATTTTATAAGGAAAATAAAGAGTTTTTTAAATAAATTAGAGCAAGATAATATTAGTGAATACACTGCACAGTGTGCTTATTATACACTTTTATCTTTTATACCTTTTATAATACTTTTACTCAGCCTTATAAAATATATGAATATTGAAAAATCTACTTTAATATATGTATTTGAAGCAATTTTACCTAATGTAATGAAAAATAGTATATTAGATATTATACAAGAAGTATATTCTAAGTCATTAGAAACAGTATCTATTTCTCTTTTATTTATGCTTTGGTCTGCTAGTAAAAGCTTTTACGCCTTAAATAAAGGATTATCTAAAATATATAACAAAGAAGAAAATGAAAATTATATTTTAGAAAGAATAAAAGGGGTAGTGGGAGCTATTATAGCACTTATGATAGTAGTAGTCATTCTAGTATTATTAGTGTTTGGAAATATTATAAAAACGGCTATAAATGAGAAGTTTCAAGAACTTAACGGGGTTATAGAATTTATATTAAATGCAAAAGATATTATTTCAATTATATCAATATTTATAATATTCTTTTTTGTTTATAAGGTAAAATTAGGAAAGAAGGACAGAAGTATTAGAAAGTGTGCGATTGGAGCACTGTTTACATCAATTTTTTGGTATTTGATTTCATTATTTTTTTCAATTTATGTAGATATATTTACAAATTTCTCAATAATTTATGGAAGCCTTGCAACGATTATTTTAATTATGACATGGTTATATGCGATTATTTACGCAATTTTAATTGGAGCGGAGATAAGTTGTAATGACATAAGATAATAATAAAAAGTTGAAAAAAGTCTATTTATATGATATTATGTAAATAATACGATGTGATTATTAAAAAATGGGGGAGAAATATATGAATAATCAAGGAACTAAAAATAATATAGTAAATTTAAGACTTGTAGAATATGAAGTAGACATAATTTTACAAGCTTTGACGGACTATATGTATGGTATTAATGCTAAATATGATTTTAGAAAAAAACCTTTAACATGTGATGAATCTTTAGAAAAATATTTTGCTAAAAGTGTATATGAACATATTTTTAATGATAAAATTGAATCAAGAAAACAAACAAAAGAAGAAAAAACAATACTAAGAAAAATTATAAATATAATTAGAAAGAGAAAAGGAGAAAGAGGCTTTTTTTATTAAATACAACATTGCACAAAATCAAAGTTTTGTGCAAAAGAGAAAAGGAAAATATACTCCCCCTAATTCTTATATCTCCCCCCCAGCTCTATTTAGCCTCTTTGCTGTATTACATTGATTTTTACTTATATTATTTAATAACAAACTATATTACTATTTTATTAAAATGTCTTAAAATCAATTCTCGCACCTCGTTATTTTACATCTTGTAATTATTTCTATTTATGTTTTATTATTTATTCATATAAAATTATATATTGTTTAGACAAAATTATCAAAATTTATAAAATCCCTATTTTTCAATATTTTCCTCTATTTTCAAACAACAAACTATATGTCCTTTTTATAAAAATGGCTTAGAATCGATTCTCGCGCGTCGATATTTTGACTATTTTTCGGCATTTCTCAAGAACTGTTGATTTTACAATATTTTATGAAGTTTTCGTTGTACAGATTATAATTTATAAATATCAAAAATAAATTTTAAATGATTAACTTTATTAGTTAAATATAAAAATGTCTTAAAATTGATTTTGAAGCTTTATAAAACGAAATCATTTTATAATATTATAAATAGAAATTTGTTTTAAAAATTTTATAAAATATTTAGAAAAATTATATTTAAATTTGTAAAAATTTTAATTACAACAAATGTTTGCTTTTTTAAATTTAATGTTCACACCAATATAAAATTTTTAGTTTTCGACATCTTAATTTTAAATTATAAATTGTATTTTTGTGATTTTGCAATTTTTATTTATAATTTGATTTATATTATAAAAGTTCTACATAAAAGAAAGAAAAAATGTTCGCCTTTTCAAAACTACCCCTTTCTCCTACTCTCTCTCTTCTTCTTTTATTTCGCCATTATAAAATATTGGAACATTATTCCAATTAAGTAGAATAGAAATGCTTATTGACAAATTCCCTTTTCCGCTTCCTATATCAATATCTGGTTTATTTTGTCCGTGATAATCGCTTCCTCCTGAAATTAACAAGGATTTCCTTTTACACAGCTCAACTAATTTACTTGACTGATTGTCTGTGAATGATGAATAATAGCATTCTATACCATCTATAGGATATGTTTGCAACAAATATCTTAAAATATTTATTGAATTATCTCTATATTCAAATATATGAGGTATAAATACCTTTCCATTAGAAGCCCTTATTAAATTTATAACTGATTCTAAACTTGGCAAAATATCATCCATATCTATAAAAAATGGGCTTTGTGGGTTTGAAATATACTGTCTATATAGAACCATACTATTTTTCCATGCATCTTCTTCTATAATATTTTTATTTGCTTCATTTTGAATTAACATATGATGTAAATATTGAGAAGGATAGATTTTGGGAGAATAATTTTTTACAAAATTTGGATCTAATTTAATTCCGGCTCTTACACATTTATCATATAGTTTTTGAATTTCTAGTCGATTTCTATCTTCAGCAGAAAGATACATTCCTTTTAATTTTTGTTGGATTATGTCAGGATTTACTCCATAACCTAAAATTTCTATTGGAATTCCTAAAGCTAATGTACTAAGCTCTATTCCTGCAATTATTTTGCCTCTATAATATTGTGATATATCAATATTATTTAATTCTTGATAAGCAGCATATGTTACTCCTTTTCCTTATTATATAATATAATATAATATTTTTTATCATATGTAAATCTTTTTTAATAATTTATCTAGAAATCAAATTTTATCATTGAATTAAAAATGTATCATGCATTTCGTTTTTAAATTTGCGTTTTACATAAAAAAGTGATATAATATATAAAAACTATTTGGAAAAGTTTTCAATTAAAGAAAGGAGTTTTTACATTGGCAAACGACAAACTTGTCTGGGTTGAGGATGTAGGACGGTATGTATTAAGATATGAAAGTTCAATTCAACTTTCATTCGGTAGAAAATATTTTACTTATGATGCTACCGATAAGACATTACCAAAACTTCCTGATTACAAGGAGACTACACTGAAATCTTTGGGAATTCACTATGAATTCATCGAGTGTCGGATCACTAACCCTGAGTCCAACTACTGCAACTACTGCGAAATCTATGACCCTGCGGTTGTAGAGTGGGTCGACTTTACTGCTCCACTTGACAGAGTGGATGTGTATGGCGATGTAGTAGAAAGAGGTCAACAGCAAATCACCAGCAAAATCCCGAGCGAAAGAATGCTCGAAGCAGCGAAAAAATACTATGATAATGCGATGAGCAAAATCAAAGAAAGACAATCAAAAGAAGAGTTTGATGCTCTCTTCGAGCACGAAAGCAAAGATGGAATTTCATTTTGTTGGTTGTGGGTTGGAAAAAAGGCAGCCAGTGAGAAGATTCCTTATTTGCAGGACAAATATTACTTCTTCGAATTCCGACGCAGTTCAGACAGGTCATGGATTGTGATACTCAAGTCAGCAGTCAAAGGAAAAAGGACCTTAACTGTAAAAGTTCCATGGCCTCTTGTCGGGGCAGCAATAGGCAGAGACGGAGAAAATGCGAAAAAGATCAGTCAAGACCTCGGCCTCAGGTATGTAAAAATCCTGCCTGATTATGAAAATTAAATGGGAAACAGCCGGAAGTTCATAATTGACTTCTGGCTGCCCATTTTTTTATTATTTAACTCTAATTTTAAATTATTTTTACGAAATATTTAAGAATTTTGAACTAAAATAATTATATTTTAGTTTATTTTTATAAATTTATGTATTATAATATATTTGGAATAAAAAATAAATATGGAGGCATATATGATATCTGAAAGCGAAAATCCAGAATTTTTAAATGCTTTTTTGCAATATTCTACTGTCATTTTAAATAAATCAAAAAATAGCGTAAAAGAATATAATTATGATCTTTCAAACTTTTTTAAGTTTATGTCTAATCACTTTGGCTTGACTTCTCATGAAAATATAAAAGATACAGATATTCATTCGTTAGACATTGACTTTTTAAAGAAAATTGAACTTCAAGATATTCATTCATATCTATTTTATTTAAAAGATACATATAATTGTAAGCCAGCAACAATTGCAAGAAAAGCTTCTACAATTAGAATATTTTTTGCATATATGACTAATAAAGAAAAACTTCTAGAAGTAAATCCTGCTCAAAATTTAGAAAATCCAAAACTAGAAAGAAGGCAGCCTAAATACTTAACCCTCGAAGAAAGTCAAAATCTATTAAAAGTATCTGAAAACGAAGACAATAGAAATAGTGAGAGAGATTTTGCAATAATTACTCTATTTTTAAACTGTGGTATGCGTCTATCTGAGTTAGTATCAATAAACATTCCTGATATTAAGTTCGATGACTGCAAATTGACTGTAATTGGAAAAGGAAATAAAGAAAGAACGATATATTTAAATAAAGCTTGTATGGATGCTTTACAAAAATATTTAGGGGTAAGACCTATAGAAGGTATAAAACAAGGTGATGAAAAAGCACTATTTTTAAGTGAAAGATTAGAAAGAGTAAGCAAAAGAACTGTACAATATGTAGTTGAAAGAGAATTAAAACGTGCAGGACTAGATACAAATAAATATTCAACTCACAAATTAAGACATACAGCTGCAACACTTATGTATCAATATGGAAATGTAGATATAAGAGCTTTACAAGAATTACTTGGACATGAAAGCATTGCAACAACTGAAATATATACACATGTTTCAAACGAACAAGTTAGAAATGCAGTTGAAAGTAATCCATTAGCAAATGGATATAAAAAATAGCGAGAAAATATACTCGCTATTTTTTTAAAATGTAGGTATTCTTAAAACTTGATTTTCTTTTAAATTTGAGCTCTCTAAATTATTAATGTGCTTTATGTTTGAAATTATATCTCTGACATCATCATCTTCATAATAAGGATTAGTTGTTTTTTCTCTTGAAGCAATATCCCATAATGTATCTCCTTCTATTACAGTTACTTCTCTATAAGTCATTTCTTGACTTGAAAAAACCTTATTCATTATAATAAAATTCAATCCAATTATTATTCCCATTATTATTAAAATAGCTCTTGCAAATTTTTTCTTATTTAATACTACCATATGTATCTCTCCTTTTTACCGAACACTCATTTGTTATTATGAATTTATTATACACGAACAAAAGTTTATTGTCAATACTTTTTTTAAAATTTTTTCAAAAAAATGTTTGTATTTATATTCCTTATAACAGTAAGGGCTGAATTTGCTTATACTCTAACGCATATTCAATAGATTCAATTATATATTTTGGAGAAAAAGCAAGTGAAGTTGGTTTAGTAATCGGATTATCTTGAGCAAAAGGAATAAAAAAAATATTTTTACTATTTAATAACTTTCCAATGTTCTCTGCGTTTGTGCTCAATCCATCTTTTGTCGCTATTCCCAATAATACAGGTTTATTATTTCTTAAATGTAATTTAACAGATGAAAGTACAGACGTATCATATATAGAAGATGCAAGTTTTGCTATATGGTTTCCTGAACAGGGACAGATCACTAGAATATCCCCCTCTTCTTCTTCCGCTTCCCTTTCATCATAAATTATTTTTCTATTTGTTATATTTTCTATTTTATTAATGAAATCTATTGCATTACCGAATTTAGTATTGGTTGTATAAGCATCTATTGACATTATAGGGATAACATTTCCCTTTTGTTTTATAATTTTCTCCATTTCAGATATAGTATTTTTAAATGTATAAAAAGAGCTTGTTAAAGCAAATACTATTTTTTTATCTTTGATTTTCAAGAAAATTTGCCTCCTTAAATATTACTCCATATATTTTATGAAATTATGTAAATTTTGTAGACAATAAAATAATTTTAAATATTGACATATTTTGTCGTAATATAAAATTAAAAGCTTGCATTTTGTATAGGTGTTATTTTTAGCAAGCACTATTTTTACCTGTTAGAATTAAATAGTTTACAAATACCCCTAAAATATGATACAATAATAAATATGTGAACTAAATATTATAAAGATTGAACTTTTAATAAACAAGAAAGGAAATGATAATAAATATGAAAGAAATGGAAAAAATACTTATACTAGATTTTCATGGACAATATAATCAATTAATTGCAAGAAGAGTTAGAGAATGTAATGTATATTCTGAAATAGTTCCCTATGATACAGACATAAGTAAAATCAAAGAAATTGCACCCAAAGGAATTATATTTACTGGAGGTCCATCTAGTGTATATGAAGAAAATGCTCCAACAATTAATAAAGAAATTTTTGAACTAAATATCCCTATTTTAGGTATTTGCTATGGTATGCAACTTATCACTTATCTTCTTGGTGGAAATGTTGAAAAAGCAAATAAGAGAGAATATGGTACAACAAATGTAAAATTTGATAACACCTCTCCTCTATTTGCAGGATTTGGAAACGAAAATGATTGTTTAATGAGTCATACAGATTTTGTAGAAAAACTTCCTTTGGGATTCTCAAATATTGCAAGTACACCTAACTGTCCAAATGCAGGTATGGCAAATAATGATAAAAAAATATATGGTATTCAATTCCATCCAGAAGTAAATCATACTTCTAATGGAATTCAAATAATACATAACTTTGTATATAATATTTGCGGATGCTCTGGAGATTGGAAGATGTCTTCATTTGTAGAAGATTCTGTTAAAGCTTTAAGAGAAAAGATCGGAGATAAAAAAGCTCTTTGTGCTTTATCTGGTGGAGTTGATTCTTCTGTTGCAGCTGTTCTTTTAAATAAAGCTATTGGCAAAAATTTAACTTGCATATTTGTAGACCATGGCTTACTTCGTAAAAACGAAGGTGATGAAGTTGAAAAAGTATTTAGAGAACAATACGATATAAACCTAATTAGAGTAAATGCAAAAGATAGATTTTTATCAAAGCTTAAACTTGTTTCTGATCCTGAAAAAAAGAGAAAAATTATTGGAGAAGAATTTATAAGAGTTTTTGAAGAAGAAGCTAAAAAGATTGGCAAAGTCGATTTCTTAGTACAAGGAACAATCTACCCAGATGTAATAGAAAGTGGAGCTAAAGGTAAAGGACAAACTATAAAAAGCCATCATAATGTTGGAGGCCTTCCAGACTATGTAGATTTCGAAGAAATAATTGAACCTTTAAGAGACTTATTCAAAGATGAAGTTAGAAAAACTGGATTAGAGCTTGGAATTCCTGAAAATTTAGTATATAGACAACCATTCCCAGGACCAGGTCTTGCTATAAGAATTATTGGAGAAATTACAGAAGAAAAACTAGATATATTAAAAGAAGCGGATTTCATATTTAGAGATGAAATTGCAAAAGCAGGACTTGATAGAAAATTAAATCAATACTTTGCAGTTCTTACTAACCTAAAATCTGTTGGTGTTATGGGAGACGGAAGAACTTATGATTATACTTTAGCATTACGTGCTGTTGAAACATCAGATTTTATGACAGCAACTTGGGCAAGGATACCTTATGAAGTATTAGAAAAAGTTTCTACAAGAATTGTAAATGAAATTAAATATATTAATAGAGTTGTTTATGATATAACATCTAAGCCACCAGCTACTATTGAGTGGGAGTAAAAAAAGGAGGTCTCCCTCCTTTTTTTAATTTCCATAAGAATTATCAATTTCTTTTAATATTACATCATGTGCTTTTCCTTCTGATATACTTACATCTGAAACAAGAGTTAATCTTGCTTTTTCATGTAATTCTGGAATCGTTGTTGCTCCACAATTGCACATTGTAGATTTAATTTTAAGTATTGTTATATCTAATGAATCTTTAAGTGGTCCTGCATAAGGTATGTATGAATCTACACCTTCTTCAAAAGAAAGTTTATTTTTATCTCCACCTAAGTCATATCTTTGCCAATTCTTAGCTCTATTAGAACCTTCGCCCCAATATTCTTTTACATAGTTATTTCCAATTTTTAATACTCTTGTAGGGCTTTCATCAAATCTTGCAAAATATCTTCCCATCATTACAAAATCTGCTCCAAGTGCTAATGCAATTGTTATGTGATGGTCATGAACAATACCTCCATCAGAGCAAACTGGTATATATATTCCTGTTTCTTCGAAATATTTATTTCTTTCTTCTACAACATCTATTAATGCACTTGCTTGTCCACGTCCTATTCCTTTTGTCTCTCTGGTTATGCAGATTGAGCCCCCTCCTACTCCAACTTTAATGAAGTCAGCTCCTGCTTCAGCAAGATATCTAAAACCTTCTTTATCTACAACGTTTCCAGCACCTATCTTAACATTATCTCCATATTTTTCTCTTACGAAGTCAATTGTTCTCTTTTGCCATACAGAATATCCATCAGAAGAATCCATACAAAGTATATCAACTCCTGCATCTACTAAGGCTGGTATTCTTTCTTCATAATCTCTTGTATTAATTCCTGCTCCTACTATATATCTTTTATTTTCATCAAGCAAAGAGTTTGGATTATTCTTTCTTTCTTCATAATCTTTTCTAAATACTAAGTATTTTAGATTTCCTTCTTCAGTAAGAATTGGTAAGCAATTTATTTTGTGTTTCCAAATAATATCATTTGCCTCAGATAAAGATATTCCTTTTTTAGCTGAGATTGTGTCTTCTGCTTTTGTCATATAATCATCAATTGGAGCATCTAAATTGTCTTTAGATGGTCTATAATCTTTATCTGTAACTATTCCTAAGAATTTTCCGTTTGCTGTTCCATCATCAGTTACTATAACTGTTGAATGTCCAGTTTTCTTTGATAATTGCATTACTTCTTTTAAGCTTGTACCACTTTTAACATTTGAATCACTTATAACAAAACCTGCTTTATGTTTTTTTACACGATAAACCATTTGTGCTTGTGATTCAATGCTTTGTGCTCCATATATAAATGCAATTCCACCTTCACGAGCAAGGGCTACTCCCATTTTTTCTCCTGAAACTGATTGCATTATTGCAGAACACATTGGTATATTTGCTGAATATTTTGGCTCTTCTCCTTTTTTAAATTTAACAAGTGGTGTTCTTAATGATACATTGTTTGGTATACATTCTTCTGTAGTTAAGTTTGGTAATAATAGAAATTCATTAAATGTTCTTGAAATATCTTCTAAAATTTTGGCCATTATATTATTTCTCCTTCAAAATTATATTATTTCTAATTACAAAAAGAATTAGTATATCACTAGGCATTCAAGAGAGAAATACCGGAGGCGTGCTGATGCACGGTGAGGATTTTCTCTCGCAGAATAACGCCGTGAGATGCTGATTATTTTTGTAATTTAACTAAGTTCATTGTATCTCTTGCTATCACAAGTTCTTCGTTAGTTGGAATTACAAATACTTTTATCTTTGAATCTGGTGCAGATATTTCTATCTCTTCTCCTCTTGTTTTATTCTTTTCTGGGTCTAGTTTAACACCTAAGTATTTTAAGTTATCACAAATTCCTTGTCTTGTAGAAGCGGCGTTTTCACCAATACCTGCAGTAAATACAATTGCATCAATTCCTTGCATTGTAACACCATATTTTGCTATAAATTGAGCAACTATGTAGTTGTAAGTCTCAAGCGCAAGAATTGCTCTCTCATTTCCGTTTGCTGCAGCTTCTTCAATATCTCTTGAATCAGGGCTTACTCCTGAAATTCCAAATACACCTGATTTTTTGTTTAAAATTGTATCAATTTCACTTATAGATAAGTGTTCATTGTCCATTAAATATTTTACTATTGCAGGGTCTAAATCTCCAGATCTTGAACCCATAGGAATACCAGCAAGTGGAGTTAATCCCATACTTGTATCTAAGCATTTTCCACCTTTAACAGCAGCAATACTTGCTCCTTGTCCTAAGTGACAAGTAACTATTTTTAAATCATCTCTTAATCCACCCATAAGTTTAGCAGCTCTTTCTGAAACAAATCTGTGAGATGTACCATGGAAACCATATCTACGAACACCATATTTTTCATAATATTCATATGGTATTGGATAAATATATGCCTTTTTTGGCATTGTTTGGTGAAAAGCTGTATCAAATACACCACACATTGGAGTATTTGGCATTAAACGTTTGCAAGCTTCTATTCCCAATATTCCAGCTGGATTATGTAATGGAGCTAATGTGCTACATTCTTTAACCTTTTCAATTACTTCATCATTTATAACTACTGAACTTGCAAATTTTTCTCCACCATGAACTAATCTGTGTCCTACAGCATCAATTTCACTTAAGTCTTTAATTACACCATATTCTGGGTTTGTAAATTGGTCTAAAACTATTTTAATAGCTTCTTCGTGATTACTAACTGTTTTTTCGATTACATGTTTTTCGTCACCTACTTTGTGTGTTAAGAAAGAATTTTCAATTCCTATTCTTTCGAAATTTCCTTTTGCAATAACTTCTTCATTTGTCATATCAATTAATTGATATTTTAAAGAAGAACTTCCTGAGTTTAATACTAAAATTTTCATTTTTTTACCTCACTTTTTATATATTTTTTATAATAAATTTAAACGATATTAGTTAATCTGTGCTTGCACACAAGTAATTGCAACAACTCCAACGATATCTTGTGCAGAGCATCCACGTGACAAGTCATTTACAGGTTTTGCAATTCCTTGGCATAATGGGCCATAAGCTTCTGCTTTTGCAAGTCTTTGTACTAATTTATATGAAATATTTCCAGTATTTAAATCTGGGAATATTAAAGTATTTGCTTTACCAGCAACTTTACTTCCAGGAGCCTTTGACTTGGCAATTTCTGGAACAATAGCAGCATCTAGTTGTAATTCACCATCAACATGAATGTCTGGTGCTTTTTCTTTAACTAAACGTGTTGCTTCTATAACTTTATCTACAAGTTCAGATTTTGCACTTCCATAAGTTGAATATGAAAGCATTGCAACTTCTGATTTTTTTCCTACTAAATTTTCAAAACTTTTGCTAGAAGATATTGCAATTTCTGATAATTCATCTGCTGTTGGATTAGCATTTAATCCACTATCTGCAAATACAAAAGTTCCATTTTCTCCATATTCACAATTTGGAACACACATTACAAAGAATGCAGAAACAAGCTTTGTACCTGGAGCTGTTTTTAATATTTGAAGAGCTGGCCTTAAAGTATCTGCTGTTGAATGAGCAGCTCCTGAAACTAATCCATCTGCTTTACCTGATTTTACCATCATCATTCCAAAATATACAGAGTCTAATAAAAGTTCTTTTGCTTTATCTATTGTCATTCCTTTTTCTTTTCTAAGCTCATAAAGGTTTTGAACATATTCTTCATAATCTCCTGAATTTTTAGGATCTATAATTTGAGCTTTATCTAAATTGTAGCTATTCTTGCTTGCTAAATTTAAGATTTCTTCTTTGTCTCCTATTAAAACAATATTTGCAAAACCTTCTTTTAAAACTGTACTTGCCGCTTCTAAAACTCTTACATCATTTGCTTCTGGAAGTACAACAGTTTTTATATCTGACTTTGCCTTATTTTTCATTTCATCAATAAATGACATGTTTTTTAATTCCTTTAATATATTTGAGTTTTCTTTAGGCACCCATAAGCCTTTATATAAATTTATTTTGTATAAACTAATTTATCATCATTATTTATTTTTACAACATTTCCTCCGTTTGTTCCTTCTGTATAACCAATTATTGCTGCATCAATATTAAAGCTGTTTGCAATTTTAATAATTTCATTTGCATCTTTCTCTGAACTTACAATAGCTTCCATACCGATTCCCATATTGAATGTTTGATACATGTTATAGTCATCAATATTTCTTATTTCTTGTATTTCTTTGAAAAATGGAGGAACTTTTATCTTATTTACGTTATCTTTTATATATGCAATGTTATTTCCAAAGTTTATTGATTTTGTTAATCCTCCTCCAGAGCAGTGAATTAATCCATCAATTTTTATGCCTTTTTCTTTTACTTTTTGAAGTACAGGCAAATATGTTCTTGTAGGTGATAAAATTGCTTCAGCAATTGTTAATGATGTTCCATTTAATTTATCTCCTAAATGATATTTTCCGAACAAATAAATTTTCTTCATTAACAGTTTGATCCATTACTTCTTTATATTTGCGATAATCTGGATGTAATAAAGTATTTATTGCAAGTGTTAAACCATTACTTCTAACACCAGAGTTTTCTTTATTTTCATAAGTGCTTTGACCATATGATGAAAGTCCAACAATATATTCTCCAGGTTTAACGTTTGAACAATCTATTACTTCAGACTTATTTATAGTTGCACAAGCTGTAACATCAATTCCCATTGTGGTTGTATAGCTACCAACATCAGCTGTTTCTCCTCCTGCATTGTATAGGTTTATTCCAAGTTTTCCTAATCTTTCAAACAAATCAGAATATCCTTGAATAATTTCTACTAAAGCATCATCATCTATTCTATTTGCATTTCTTGCAATATGATTAGATATATATATATCGTTTGTAACACCAACGCATGCCATATCATCAGTATTCATAACAACAGCATCTTGTGGAAGTGTTCTTAAGAAATGATTTCCAAGTCCTTCTTTTATTGCTAAATATGCAACATTACTTTTTGTTCCAACTCCATCTGAATGAATTATTTGCACAAAATTATTTCTAACATCTTCTGGAAGAGAAGCGGCTACTGGTACTATTTGACAAAAAGCACCTGGATATAGTCCTTTTGATAGGTTTTTTGTTGCTTTATGTACTCCTTCTTTTTTTGATGATACACCTAAAGTTGCATACGGATCTATGAATTTTTCTTCTTTCATTTTTACCTCCATAATATTTATATAGTATATCATAAATACTTTAAAAAGTAAACAAAATATTTGAAAATCTAGCTATTCTTTTCATAATATACAATTCTTTTATTCATTGCATCAAATTTTTGTATAAAACTTTCTTTTGATATAGCATACTTTGTTCCTGTATTTGAATCAGATATGTAAAAATTATCTTCATCAAACCCATATACTACAACAGCATGCTCTCCAGAAATCCACAAAACTTTTTCTTTAGTTTTATAGTCATACCAAAATTTAGATTTTAATTTTGAGTTACCAAAGCCATTAATATTTATCCAAGCAATAACAGGATTTCCATTTTTAATTATATTTTTTAATTTTTGAGTAGAAACTTGATTTTCAGCAATTGCTCCTTTTTTGAAATTATTAATAGTTTCTGCTATAGGAACATTATATACTCCGTACGATTTTTTATCTTTTGGGTTACCTACAAATTCCTTCTCTGGATTTGCACCATAATTTATACCTTTTTTATTATATGGTTTTGCTCCTTTGGGCAAATTATTAATTATTTCATCAATTGTTACGTTGACATTATAGTATTTTAAAAGTACATATGCTGCAACGCTTTCACATCCTGTTGGATATTCTGGGAACTGATTATATGAAATTATATTATCTAATATAACTTTTTCTTGATAATTATTTTTACTAAAGCTTATTATTCTATTCTTTGCAATGTTAAAATTTTGATTTAGCGAAAAGCTAAAAGTACTCATTGTTTCAGCTTTAACTTTAGTTTTTGGCAATATTGTAAAAGAAATTAATAAAATTATACAAATGATTGCTCTGATTATTTCTAGAATTCTTTTCTCCATTTTGTTTTTCCCTTCTTAAGATTAAAATATTATTTGAATAAAATATTTTATTGAATTTAAAATAGATTATAAAATTAATTAAATTTATTATTGTTTTTAAGAATTAATATAAAAGTTAATTGATTTATTTCAACATAGAATATCAGATTATTAAGAAAAAATCAAGTAGTTTATAAAAAACTTTTTACGAAAATTTGCTTCTTTTCTATTGATTGAGTCCAGTTCTTATACAGAACTGGACTCATAAGCAACTACATAATAAATAATAAAAACTCACATCTGTAAAATAATACGATCATTAAGCTTAAATGCTCTATGGCATATCGTATTAGCTTTAATTTTCTTTTCTATCTTATTTTAATTTAGCCATTTCCTTCCAATAGTTTTTTAACATTTCTAATATCTTTTTTGCATCTTCAATTTCAGTGTTTTGATTATATTTTTGCATTTCACTAAAAGTGCCAGATTCACTTACAATTGCCAATAACCATTTTCCAAAAATTGACTTTTTATATTTAAAAATCATACATTTTATGCCATCTTCATCTTCAAATGAATTGGCATATTCTACTACTTTAGGTTTATGACCCAATTCATGAGAATCAGATAACCAGTTTTCTAATTCCAATTTTGCTTTTTCGATTTCAGCATTCATATATTTAGCTCCTTATATTCTTGCCATTGGCAAGTTGGGCTGACGACGTAGATATTTACAACTCGCCATTGACTCTCTTGACGATTGATACAAATATCAATCAATTTACTAAAGTATATCACATTTTTTATAAATTACAATAAAATTATTGAAGAATTTATAAATAATTTTTATATTATGAATAAAAACACGACTGGTTGTAAGTTTTACAAACAGTCGTGAAATGTTTAAGTTTCCTCCTTCTTTTCTTTCCGAAACATGAAACAATCGTTGATAGCAGACCACCTTGCTAATTCAGGCTCTTGTTCATCTCTAAACTCAACATACGATTTATTGCGAATCGCATCATAATCAAATACTTTATAAACTTTTGCTTTGTAGATTTTGTGCAGCTTTTCAACTGGATATTGTCTTGAACTATATGTGTCAAAAGCCCAACCATTGTTAATATATAGAACATGCATTGTAAAAGTTTTTCCGTCATCTTCGTCATCTTTATCTACGGAGAACTTTTTTACAGCAATAAATTCTATAGAGCCTTTTTTTAGAGCTTTGCACATTTCAAAACAAATTGTATAACAATAGCCTCTACAATTCTGTGTCGCTATAAGTGCATACAGGTCTTCATAAACTTGCCTAATAGTTTCAAAATCTTTTTTAGAAAGTGCTTTACCTTTTTTAGTACATGTTAAAAAGTATATTCTTTCTGCCAACAGTTTTGAAAATCCGAACATAGCTCTTTTGAACACTTTGAGAGATACTAACAAACCCACAGCATTAATTAGCACAAAAGCCAAAATTGCTATTTGAGTAGTCATAGATAACTCTACATCTTCAAACACAGCAATTATAAATAATGGTATGAGTGGAAAAATATATAATACTGCCCAAAACATAAAACAAAGAAATTCAATTACTTTATACCGTGCATTGAGTTGTAAGAGCATGTCCTGTGTATCATGGTCCATACTATTGTAAATTGTTTTCCGCATAAGATACTTAATCATTTTTTATCAACCTTTCTTGTATTAGAATTTTATGGTTACATAATATAATTATAACATGTATTTTGTAGATTTTCAACTATTTTTATAGTCTTATTAAAAATAAAAAAAGCTGAAATTGGTTAAATTTCAACCTTAATGGTGCGAGTAATGGGACTTGAACCCATACGTGTTACCACACACGCCCCTCAAACGTGCCTGTCTGCCAGTTCCAGCATACTCGCATTAAACTTAAAAATATTCTAGCATATTTTTTTGAAAAAATAAAGCTATTTTAATAAAAATGTTGTATAATTGTATATATTTACAAGATATGGAGCTTAAAATATGGATTTAAAATATAAAGTAACAGATGACAAATATGCTACTGCAAAAGAAGTGTTAAGAAATGAGTTTAATGTATCAGCTAGATTATATCAAAAGCTTAAGAAAAATAAACAAATTTATATAAATAGAAATAATAATTTCTATAACGATTCCTTATGCTTAAATGATACTCTCGAAGTTGATTTAGGTTTTGATGAAAAAAGCGAAAATATACTTCCAAAAAAAATGAATCTTAACATTCTTTATGAAGATAAATATATGTTAATTATAAATAAAGAACCTAATATTCCAGTACATCCTTCTATGGAGCATTTTGAAGATAGCCTATCAAATGGTGTCAAATATTATTTTGATACTATTAATTTACATAGGAAAATTAGAATAGTTAATAGGCTTGATAAAGATACTTCTGGAATAGTTATCTTTGCTAAATGCGAATATGTACAAGAAGCTTTAATTAATCAAATGAAGAATAATTTATTTAAAAAAGAATATCTTGGAATTTTGAATCGGTATTTTAAAAGAAAAATCTGGAACAATTAATGCTCCTATTGCTAGAAAAGAAGGAAGTATAATTGAAAGATGTATAAGTGATGAACGGACAAACTGCAATTACTTATTTCGATGTGGTAAAAGAATTGAAAAATATAAGCTTAGTTCATTTTGTGCTTGAAACTCGGAAGAACACATCAAATTAGAGTACATTCAAAATATATTGGACATCCTATATTTGGAGATACTTTATATGGTACTCCTTCTCCTCTTATATCAAGACAAGCACTTCATGCATATAAAGTATCATTTATACACCCAATAACTAAAGAAAAAATTATAATTTCAGCACCGCTTCCAAAGGATATGGAAAACATATTATCTTAAATTGGATTTACATGAATTATAGTTAAATATATTTCATCAATTTTTTTATCTATTTCTTCTTCTAAATTATTTGCAATTTCATGACTTTCGAATGTTGATAAATTACCATCTACATATATTGTAAAAGAAATTTGATATTTATAGCCAACTGGTGTAGAATTAAAATGTTGCACTTTCTTTACTTCTGGATGTGCATTTATTATATCTAAAACCTTTTGTTTGCTTTCTTCATTTATTGCTTTATCCATTAAAACATTATAACTTTCTATAAAAATTTTAACTCCTGTAATACATATCCATATTGAAATACCAATACCGAGTTATACCATCAAACCATAAGATATTATTTGCACCAAGAATTGAAGCTATAAGAGTAAATGTTGTTACAATGCAGTCATTTCTATGATCTTTTGAATTTGCTTCTATTAATAGATTATTGTGTTTCTTAGACAAAGTATATGTATAAAGAAATAAAGCAAATTTTGTAATAATAGTTACAATACAAACAACTACAAGAAGCCATGAAAAATGATAATTACTTCTTTGAGTCAAAGAAATAATAGAATCCCATAGTAATTTTAAAGCAATTACAATCATTGAAATACTTATTAGCATAGAAAAGATATATTCGGCTTTTCCATGGCCTAAATTATGTGTTTCATCACTTGGCTTGCTTGCAATTTTATTACCAATAAAAGTCATTCCAGAAGAAAATATATCCCCTGCACTATTTACACTATCTGCAATCATCGCTTGACTATTTGTTATAACACCTATTATTCCTTTTATAATAAGCAAGAAGATATTACCGTATAATTCCTAAAATACTTGCTTTATTGGTTTCTTTGTATCTTTCCATATGAGCCTCCAAATAAAACTTTAAATTAAAAATAAGAGATTAGTAAATATTTTATTTTCTAATCTCTAGTTTATTCTTAAAGAAAAGAGTAAATCTGTAAGCCGGGTTCTGTCTAGAATAGTCATTTATCTCGAATATATATTACTATATATCTCTAGCCGCTTGCTTCAAGGAACCGACGAGCAGTCTTATGTCCTTATTCCAGCGTTGCTCCAGGTGGGGTTTACACTGACCTTCTATGTCACCATAGAAGCGGTGAGCTCTTACCTCGCCTTTTCACACTTACCTAAAAATTTAGGCGTTTGTTTTCTGTTGCACTTTCCTTAGGGTTGCCCCTACTGGACGTTATCCAGCACCATTGCTCTGTGGGGCCCGGACTTTCCTCATATGCTAAAAAGCATACGCGACTATTCAATTTACTCTATTTATTATTTTACATTCAATAATGGAAAAAGTCAACTATCTAATAAATAAATTACCCATTATTTATTATAATATATTCTACAATTTGAATTGCGTTACTTGCTGCACCTTTTCGTAAGTTATCTGCAACAACCCACATATTTATTCCTGATTTTATACTATAATCCCTTCTTATTCTTCCAACATAAACTTCATCATGACCAGAAGCTTCAGTTGCAAGAGGATAAATATCATGCTTTGTATCATCTTCTACTATAATTCCTTTTGCATTTCTTAAGGTTTCGATTAAATCTTCTAAATCAAAGTCATTTTCAAACTCTACATTTATAGACTCACTATGTGAATTTATAACTGGAACTCTAACTGCTGTTGCAGTAACTGGAAGGTATGGTCTGTTTAATATCTTCCTTGTTTCATTAATCATTTTTTCCTCTTCTTTTGTATAGCCATTATCTAAGAACACATCAATATGTGGCAAGCAATTATTAATTATTGGGTGAGCAAATTTTTGAAGCTGATAATCTTCCTTTCCACCATCTTCTAAATCCATAATTCCTTTTAGTCCTGCTCCTGATACTGCTTGATATGTTGAATAAACAACTCTTTTTATTTTATATTTGTCATCAAGTACTTTTAGTGGTACTACTGCCTGAATTGTTGAGCAATTTGGATTAGCTATAATTCCATGATTATTTTTTATTTCCTCACTATTTACTTCTGGAACAACAAGTGGAACTTCTTTATCCATCCTCCAAGCACTGCTGTTATCTACTACAATGCAACCTTTTGACGCAGCTATTGGAGCAAACTTTTTAGATGTTCCTGCTCCTGCTGAAAATATGGCAAAATCAAATCCTTCGTCAAAAGAATCTTCTTTAAGTTCTCTTACAGTATATTCTTTTCCCATGAACTCTAATTTAGTTCCAGCAGATTTATATGAAGAAAAAAATACATATTCAGAAATTGGTAAATTCTTTTCTTCTAATACTTCCCTTGCAACTCTTCCTACAACTCCTGTTGCACCAACTAAAGCTAATTTATATTTCCTTTCTTTCGCATTCATAATTACAAATGCCTCCTATTTTTTGAAAAACAAATCGTGAATGCATCTTATACAAGAATTAACATCCTTGTCATCTAATGTAATCGAAATTTGCATATCTGTAAATCTTAAGTTATTAAACTTTAGATTGTTTTTATTTAATTCTTCTATAACTTTATCTTTAATATCAGAATCTATATCTATACCAACAATAGATACCACATTCTTATTTGATGTAACACCAGTAATTTTAGGTAAATTACAACATTTGTTATAGAAGTTAGAAACTGTTGTACCGTTCTTCTCTTGTCATGCTTGATCTTACAATTAGTTTTATATCATTTTCTTTAGCAAGTTTAACACACTTATTATGAAGAACACCAGCTCCCAAGTTAGAGAATTCAAGCATTTCATCATAAGATATTTTATCAAGTTTAATTGCATCATTTACAATTCTTGGGTCTGCAGTATAAACACCATCTACATCTGTGTAAATTTCACATGAATCTGCATGTAATGCTCCAGCAAGAGCAACAGCTGTTGTATCTGAGCCTCCTCTTCCAAGCGTTGTATAATTGTTATGTTCATCTATTCCTTGAAATCCTGTGACAATTACTATTTTATTCTCACAAAGTTCTTTTTCTATTCTTTCTGTTTCAATCTTTGTGATTGTTGCATCACCATAATTATCATTTGTAAACATTCTAACTTGGAATGCATTTAAAGATACCGCTGGAATTCCGCATTTTATCAAAAGCCATAGCCATTAAGCTAACTGTTATTTGTTCTCCAACAGTAAATAACATATCCATTTCTCTCTTTGGTACATTTTGGCTTATTTCATTTGCTTTTGAAACAAGTTCATCAGTAAATTTTCCCATTGCAGATAAAACTAAAACAATTTTATTGCCGCTTATTATAGTCTTCAGCACATCTATTTGCTACATTAAAAATTTTTTCTGTATCTGCAACAGAAGTTCCTCCAAATTTTTTTACCATTAACATAGTATATATACCTCTTTTATTATGTTATATACTACATTATATTAAAATTTTTACATAATGTTAAAATGATAGGCATAATACCTATCATTTTATTGAAATATGTATATTTTCAACTGTTGTATTTAATTCTCTCGAAATTATATTTTGTATTTGTGCAATTTCTTCTGTTTTAAGTTCTTCCTTTCCTATTATTGCACTAACACTATCTCCATTTACAAATATTACGCTTTGAGTAAAACCTTTTGAACTAAGCAAATTTTCTGTTATCATTATTGCATTCTGTAAATTGTTTATTCTATTTATTTCTTCTTGTGCTATACTTTTTTGATCAGAACTTTGTGAATTATTTGCGATTATTTCTTGATATCTTTCAATAATTTGTGAATACATAACATTTCTCTCGAGCTTTGAAGTTGTAAAATAATCATCAGTTGTATTTGATACATTTGTTTTACTTTGCCCTTTTACGGTGTTCAATGTTTCCTGCTCATTTTTATCAGTAATTTTATCTTCATCTTTATTTTCTTCTGTTATATTTGTATTCACAAGTTCTGCATCTCCAAGCTCGGCTAAACTTATTGCACTGTCTAAATCTGTAGACGTATCTTCTGCAATTTCTTTATTATACATGCTACCATAATTTAAATATCCTGCTGTAATTAACATTAATGCAATTACCAAAATTGCCAATTGATTTTTCTTAAAAACTTTCAAATTTATTACCTCCTATAAAAAATAAAATCTAATTTGCAAAAACTTGTACCTTATGAGCTTGTGCACCTGTTACTGCAATTACTGCAGAAACAATATTAGCTTTTATATTTGCATCATCTGCACCTTCTGCAGTTACAATAACGCCTTCTACCTTAGGATTAATAACTGTTTGAGTTGCTGGAATACTTTCTCCATTTTCTTCTGTAAAGATTATTTCTTTATTTGTTCCTTGTTCTTCTACTGTTCGTGTACCTCCACTAGAATCACTCTCAGATGTATGTGATATAGTGCTATTTTCATTATACATTGCAACAACCTCACTTGATTGAGTATATGTGATTAAGACATTTACATCTCCGTACCCCTGTCATTGTTCCTAAAATCT
The DNA here is from genome assembly GCA_947584805.1 of uncultured Clostridia bacterium. GTDB lineage: Bacteria > Bacillota > Clostridia > TANB77 > CAG-508 > JAAWPK01. Next base: position 71,211 of record CANPWU010000002.1, read on the forward strand.
TTTCTAAGCGTTTTTCTAATTCATCTGTATAGTTATCACTAGATGAGCGTGAATCAGCCAAAACTTTATATGCACTTTCTTCCTTTGGAGTTGTATCTTCTTCTTTATTAATTATTACATTAATTGCAATTATTGTAATAATTAATATTATCAAAAATACCACTAAATTTTCTATTTTTCTTTTATTATCTTTTCCTTCTTCTGAATCTTCGTTATCTGTCTTTTTGTTTTTAGAAAAAAGATTTTTTAATTTATTCATTTGTTCTTTAAACATAAAACCTTCCTCCAATTCATTTTGAATTTATAGCGATGTTTTTAACATCAATGCTATAAGTTTCACTTAAAAATTGTTTTATCTCTTGAATTTCTTTATCTTGCAAATTATTTTCACTCGCTGTATTTCCAATTTCAATTTTATTAATTACTATATTTTCTTTATCTTTTTTATTTTTATCTATTGACAATGTTATACTTTTTAATATTCCTTCTTCTAAATCTAACCTTGCATCTACATTATATGCATTATATCCTAAATTTTCTAAATCAGATTTAATTTTTTTATCAAGCTCTGTCTTGTATATATCATTTTCTGCAGGAACATTGATTGCTATATTTGATATATTAAAATATTTTTCATAATCTGAAGTTTTTAACGTTATCTCATTTCCAGTAATAAATTTTATTGCAGGAGAAATTATTGTATATAATATATATACTCCTAAAATAGTTTTTATGTATTTACTTGAATTACATTTGGGCAGAATCATTTCAATAATACTTGCTATTATAACTGCTATTATGATCCCTTCAACCCATGAACTAATATATTTTATCATCTGTACATCATCCCACTATTTGTAATTTTAATTACCAAAGTTAGCCCAATCATTAACATTACTGATATAGTGCATACTATTCCAAGTAAAGTTTTGAAAGTGTCTCCTATTTGAGATAAAACTGATACAATTTTTTTATCAGCAATAGGCTCACTTAAAGCTGCTGTTAAATTAAAAGCTATTGTCATAACCGCAAGCTTAATAATTGGCATAATACATATTGCAAGTACAACAATTATTCCAACAAATCCAACTGCATTTTTTAATATATTGCTACATCCAAGTACAGCATCAACAGTTTCTCCTAAAAGTTTTCCGAACTACAGGTATTGTGCTTGTAACAATTGCTTTTGTGGTTTTAACAGTTAAACCATCTACTGAACTTGTTAATGTTCCGCTCTAATGACAATACTCCGTACAAATAAAGTTAATACAATTCCAAGTATCCATACAACACTTGATTTAAAAAACTTAGATATTTTATCTATTTGTATTTTATCTGATATTTTTGATACAATTCCAAGAGAAGTTCCAATTAATATGAGTGGTAATAAAAAGGTTGTTATGAAATTACCTATAAAAGTTATTATTAACAAAAGAAGCGGCTGTATAGTTGATGCTGTTGCTATATTTCCGTGTAGCTATCATTAATGCTAAAAGTATAGGTAAAAGTGAGTTTATAAAACCTACAAGATCATTTATCGTATCTTTTATCATTACTATCGTTTCAGAAAAACTAGTCATAATTAATGTTACAATTAATATGTATTGAACATAGTAAGTTATTTCACCTATCTTTTCATTTCCTAACCCTTCACTAATACTTTTAATGATACTATGTATTATTATAATAATTAATATTAATCCTAAGCTTGTTAGTGTTTTTGAAACTTCTTTCCCAAGTATTTTTAATACACTTTTCCCAATGCCTTCCGCATTAAGATTGCCAGTTAATGCATCTTTATATAAATTGCTAATTTTCAAATCTTCAAAGGTATTTTCGGTATATTCCTCAGCGGTTTTTATAAATTCTGAAATTCCATATGTTTTTTCTTGTTCTTTAATAATTTCTTCAGTATCTGTTGCATAAATAAATGTAAAATCAAAAACTAAAAGTAAAAAAATAGCTAATACTATTATTTTTCTCATATGTTCCTCTTTCTTTTTTTGTTTAAGGCAAAATTTGAAGTACTGTTTCAAGCATCGACGATATTATTGGAATTGACATTGAAATAATTATAATTTTTCCTCCCAAATCAACTTTAGAACCAATTGCATTTTCTCCTACATCTTTACATATTCCGTACAGCAAATTCAGTTAATATTGCAATTCCAGTTATTTTTATTAATATTTTTAAAAATTCTTTACTTCCAGTAATTTTCTCAGAAAAATTATTGATAAAATTTACTATTCCTGCTAGTTTATCTATAAAAAGAAAAACTATTATCAGACTTGTAGCTAATGATATGTATATTGCAAATTCAGGCTTGTATTGTTTTATTATGATTACCATTATAACTCCTGTTAGAGCTACACCAATTATTTTTATAATTTCCAATTAATTTACTATCCTCCATATATTAATTTTTATAAATCAAATATAGTTCTAACGGTATCAAATAAGTTACTAATTTCTTGTATTACCATAGTTAAAACTATTACAAGCCCTGCAAGAGTTGTCATCATTGCTTGATCTTCACGTCCAGCTCGTACTAATACTTGATGTAATACTGCAACTAATATTCCAATTGCTGCAATTTTAAACAGTAAGTCTATACTCAAAATTTTCGCCTCCTATCTTTAGTTTAAATTAAAATTATTACTATAGCGAGACCAGTAATAATACTTAATGATTTAAATAGTTTTTCATTTTTTATCTGTTCTTCTTCAGCATTTTTTATTTGTTCATCTAGAAATTTTTGAGTTACTTCTATTCTACTTAATTGACCATCTATATCTGTTTTTCCTAATAATTTTCCTAAATTTTCTAGTGCTTTTATATCTTCATCTTTAAAGTTTAATTTAACTTTTTGTAGTGCTTTTTTCCATGCTTCACCTGCTGAATCATATTGCATTTTTTCACCTGAATATTTAAATAACAAACCGAATGTCATTTTGAAAATTAAAAGCAATTTCTAAAAAAATATCTGGAAGCGGCTCATAAGTATATTGCATTTTCGTTTTTAAAATGTTTAATGCAGACTTCATGTCTTTTAATTGGGTTACTCTTGCTTTATATCTATTTGCAAGCATTATTCCAATTAACCAAGTTATTAAAAAAACTACTATAAGCATTGTCCATTTTATAAATATCATATTTAGTTTATTTCCTCCATGTAATATATATATTCAAATATTAAAATTTTAGAACAAAAATAAAATCATTTTTTATATAATAAAAACCCCGAGCTACTTTTACATAGCTCGAGGTTAAGATCAGACTGTAATTACCGTCTGCTTACAGAGGTACTTCTCAGCACTTTAAGTTCCAAAGCTTTTTCGGGAGTTGAGCCATCACGCTCAGGATCTCCCAGATTTACCAAGATGTTCGAAGGGACATATGCGACGGGCAAAATTGCAAGTTGCTCACAGAAAGCTTCTTTATTGTTCAGTAAGTCATAAGGATGAAGTTTATTATTTTCATCTACTCCCCAAACGGCATACTCGAACTCTTTTACATAGCTCGACACCCAGAAAGCTTTATCAGCTTTAAAAGATGATGCAAGGAGTGTAGAAACTATTTCAGCACTTGTTCCTATGCCTTTAATTCCGAGCCGCTTATTGCTATATAGTTTCCTATTATAGCGATTCAGGTTATAGATAGCATAATAATGCCCTATATATCCTCTTAAAGCCAACTTGAATTCCGTTGTGTGAGAGGCAACAAGATAAACTTCTTTTTCTTCGTCGTCTTCTTTACTTCCTTCTGCGGGAATAAGAACAGGATGCCAATGCATGTCTTCTGTATAAGCTTCTTGAATATTTTTGCCAAAAGTCCTTTCCCAAGAAAAAGCTATTTTGCCATTATCTGGTGTGTAGTCAATGAATTTTTGCGTAAGATCCCCGTATTTCTCAGGATGAGACAAAGCCTCATCGAGATATACCCAGTTGTTGTTTGCCATTAACAAATTTCTCCTTTTTAATTTAGCTTATTTGCGCTAGGGACTAAGATTAAAAAATACCTCCTTTTTGCGATACTCTTATCAAATATGAAAAAGAGTCACAGCATAGTTTATAACTATATTATATAACTTTTACTGAAAAAAGTCAATAAAAGTGGCTTTACTGTGCTTGTTTTAAACCACAAAATAATATTTATTAAAATAAATTAGTCATTTAAGAAGTCATATATTTCAAATTATAACTATATTTTTTACTTTTCCTAATTGATATTTGTCTAAGAAAATAATTTTTTGAAAAAGTTTTAAATTAATCATTTTACTAAAAATAGGATTTTGCTCTAAATCCTCATAGCTTTCTCCGTGTGCAGTAAATATACCTCTTACTCCAGAAGTTAATGCATATTTTATTGCAGAAATATCTTCAGCATTTCCTATCTCATCTGCAATTATAACTTGAGGTGCCATGCTACGGACTAACATTTCTATTCCGATATTCTTTTTTACATTATTCAATATATCTGTTCTGAGGCCTAAGTCATTTTGTGGAATGCCTCTATACATTGCAGATAATTCATTTCTTTCATCGACAATCCCAATTGTCATTCCTTTGATTCTTTCATTTCCATCACTTAAAATTTTTGCTAGATCTCTTATAATTGTAGTTTTCCCTGAACATGGAGGGCCAACAATTAATGAGTTATATACAGTTTGCTTGTCAAAATCTACTATATATTCTAAAATCTTTCTACCTGCACCATCAACTTCACTAGCAATTCTAAAATTTAAGCTATATATATGGGAAATATTTTTTACTTTTCCATTCTCAAGAACTACATCGCCACTTATTCCGTACTCTATGGCCGTCCGCTTAATTGTAATAAAACCACTACAAATTTGGCTTTGATAGCTATATATTGAGTTATCACATATAACTTGAAGTATTTGCAGAATTTCATCTTTAGACACAAAATAATCGATTATAACTTCTCTATCACAAAATTTAAGTAAGATTTGTCTATTTGCTCTTATTCTAATTTCTTCTAGGCCTTCTAAATTATATTTTAAAATTAAAGAGGATATCTGTTTTGGAAAGATTTTAGAAATTTCTAGCATTTAAATTACCTTTCATCTTTAGAATACTATTAATATTATATTAATAGAAAAAATATTTTAGAACAAAAAATATTAAGAAAACAAATAATAGTAAAAGATAGCAATAATATTTATTTAAAAGAGCTGCGCAGCGAAGAGTGGCATAAGCCACCAACCGGAGCGTAGCGAAGGGCGAATGGCACCAATCTACCATTTAACATTTAATGGAGATTGTGCCAGCAAAGCTCTTGCAAAATAAATATTATTGCTATCTTTAAATTTAATTATATTATCTAGCTAAATTAAATATATTTAAATTATATATATTTATTCATTCCAATTATGGAAAACTTCTGATACATCGTCTAATTCATCTAGTCTTTCTAATAATCTTTCCATTTTTTCTGCATCTTTTTCATCTAAATCGATGTAACTTGTAGGAACCATTTGAACACCTGCTTCAAGGAAGGCTAATCCTTTTTCTTGTAATGTTTCACTAACTGAGCTAAAATCTTCAGGTGTTGTTGTAATTTCATAAACTTCATCTTCTGCACTAAAATCTTCAGCTCCACATTCTAGCGCAAGCATCATAAGATCATCTTCTGAAAGAGGTGAAGTTTCTTTTTCTATAACTATTACACCTTTTCTATTAAACATATATGATACACATCCGTTTGTTCCTAAGCTACCTCCAGCTTTATCAAATACGTGTCTTACATCTGCTGCTGTTCTATTTCTATTATCTGTTGTTGCATTAACAATTATTGCAACTCCATTTGGTCCATATCCTTCATATGTAATTTCTTCATAATTTTCATTATTTCCAGCACCTGATGCTCTTTTTATAGCACTGTTTATAGTATCATTTGGCATATTTGCTGCCTTACATTTTGCAATTACATCTTTTAGTTTTGAATTACCATTGGGGTCAGGTCCTCCTTGTTTTACAGCAATTAATAATTCTCTACCTAATTTTGTGAATACTTTGCCACGAGCTGCATCTGCTTTGCCTTTTTTTGCTTGAATATTGTGCCATTTACTATGTCCTGACATGATAATTCCTCCTTTTAAATTTAAACTATATTATATTTTAACACATTTTATTCAATTTGTGTAGTAGTTTATGGAAATTTCTTATCTTAAATAATACACATCACATGAAGTTAGTCCTTTTATTAATTCTGAATTTTCAAATCCTAAATATTCTGCAACTTTGTTTACTATTTCATCATTTTCATTTTCTTCATTAATAAATACAATTATTCCGTTTGAAATATCATGATTTGCAAATATATTTTCTAGATTCTCTTTTGTATAATCAATATCTTTTGCAATGTATGATTCATCAAGCAAAGTAAACAATACTATATCATCTAAAAATCTAGACTTTCCACTATTAAATAGATATACTGTTGGAAGATTTAATTCACCACCCAATTTTTCTACTATCTCTCTCCTATCAACATATGAGAGTTCAGGTTGCAATTTAAAAACAAATGGAGTAATTATAATAATGCAAAATAATATTACAATTAATATATTACTTGTCTTTTCAGTAAAATTGGTCTCCAATAATTTATAGAATTTATAAATAATAGAGGCAAATATTAAACTAAATACTGGTACAATATATCTTAGTACATTCCAAGGAGAAGCAATAGTTGCAAGTGCAAAAAACAAAATTGATGGAATATATATACTTCTTAAAATTCTTTTATTTTCTTCACTAATCTCAGAAGGGCATTTTTTATGTTTTTTATTGTATATTAAAATTATAATAGCGAATATTGCAATTAAAATTAAACCATAATTGAATCCATAGAAATCTAAATTATGTATTTGCTCTACAATGCTTGGTATTAGTTGACGTATATTCTTGATCTTATCCATTACGCTTTGCCCTCTGTAACCGAAAGAATATATGTTGTATTGAATATGGAAAGATAACTAAAAATGCAATTCCTGCTATAAGCATTGTTAAAGTATAATAAATTAGTTTCTTTATATTCTTTTCTTTAATATATTTTATTGCAAACATTAAATATACAAATGCTAAATAGAATATATAATAATAATGAGTAAGAAGTCCTGCAAGTGAACAAACTCCAATAGCTATCAATAGCTTTGGATTAACTTTTTCAGATTCCAATAATTTGATATGTAAATATGCTGTTATTGTTACTTCAAGTGCTAAAAGAGCGTACATTCTAATATATGTAACATTGCTTAAAGATGCAAGTGTAATAGAAGACATAAAAGCTACTATTGCAGATTTAATACCAGAATTCTTTTCATCTTTTAATAATTTTTTAGTTATCAAATATATAAAAATTGTGATAAATACATAAATTATAATGTTTGGCACAATTCCTGTCCATTTTGAAAAATGTCCTTTATTTATTCCCATAGATATTCTTAAAAATAAATAATATAAAGGCGGATGCACATCATTTTTCTGATTTTCGTAAACGTGCGAATAATTACCAATTTCATCATCTTGCACAGAGAGGTAATCTTCATAATACTCTTTTGTATGCCAATTATTTTCAAAGTCTTCATTGCTTTCTATTTCGATTTTGTCATAACTTGCAAGCCCAAATGAATAAGCTTCATCCATGTGTAAATATGATTTATTTATTCCAGCTCCTACATGAATTATAACTTGTATTATCAATAAAACTACTAAAATTAATACTTCTTTTTTCCTACTTTTCATTAAAATATCCTCTGTTTTCATGATTTTTTTATATATTATCACAAAAACAGAGGATAATCAAGTTTATTTTAATTCATAAATGACATCACATTCATTGCATACATTCTGTGAATGAGTAACAATTATAACGCATTTATTCTCATTTTTAGCTAAATTTTTAAAAATTTTTAGTATATCATTTTCTGTTTCTTTATCCAAATTTCCGAGTTGGTTCATCTGCAATTATTATTTTGGGGTCATAAGATAAACTTCTTGCTATTGCTATTCTTTGTTGTTCCCCTCCGAGATAATTTTAGAATTTTCCTTTTTGCTTGTTCTTCTGAAAGTCCTACACTTTTCATTAGTTCCAAAGCTCTGTCCTTTTTATTCTTTATCTTTACCTTGCTAACATCCATTGATAAAATAATATTTTCAATAGCAGTCAAACTAGGTAGCAAATTATAACTTTGGAAAACAATTCCAATATCCGTATTTCTATATTTATCCAAATTCATTTTTTTCAAATCTTCGTCGTTATATAAAACTCTTCCTTCTGTACATTTTTCTAACCCAGTTATTAATGATAACAACGTGGTTTTCCCACTGCCACTTTTCCCTTTTATTGCATACATTTTTCCTTGTTCAAATTCATAATTAATTTCTTTAAAAACATATTTATCTTTTGGTGCATCTTTATATCTATATGCTACATTATCCAATTTTAAAATTGCCATATATAATATCCTCCATTTTAATAATTTAAGATCTTTCTTTTAATATAGTAAGCGGTGAAAATCTTTGAATACTTATCATAGATGCTAAACTACTTATAATTGTTAAAAGTATACCAATTCCTAAAAGTTCTGCAACAACAACATAATCAACAACAGCTTCTATATTGCTAATTTCTTCAACTTGAACTGGACCGCCTCTGAAATTTTGCTCTAAATGTTCTCTTTCTCCACCGAAGTTGTTTGAAATTTGCTCATTTGATATCTTACTTGATTCTATCTCGTTTTGGAGTAACATATTTCCAACTGGTTTTGATAAAAATGTTCCGATAACTGCACCAATTGATAACATAATTATGCTTACTATTAGTAATTCTAAGACAAATTGCATACTTAGTTTAAATTTACTAACTCCAATGGTTCTAAACACACCTATTTCATATTTTCTTTCTCTTATATTAATCATATTAATTACAAATAGAACTATTGCAGCTATAACTAATGTTATTATCAAAAAAGTTGTAGCAAAAGTTTTAACGTTTTCAATAGATTTTGTTGCATTTTGTAATTCCTCTAAATTTGTATTAATCATATAAAACTCATTTAGACCTTTTCCTTTTACTTCTTCTGAAAAAAGTTCTATTGATTCTTCATCTTTTAAAACAAATGAAGGTGTCACATTTGTAACTAAACTACTATCATCTTGAACTAGCTTTTCAATTACCTCGCTACCTGTTATAATCTTATTTGCAGAAGGAGAATACATACTTTCAGAATCATTTAAGTTTGAATTATCAACATATATGCCTTTTACCAAAAAATCATAAGTTTGACTAGTATTTGAATTCTTTAATGTAATTGTATCTCCTACCGAAATTTCATTCAAAGTTGCAAGCTCTGAACTTACAACGCACTCCTGCTCAGAAAAATTAGTTATCATTTCTCCTTCATTTATCTGATATATTCCGCTCTACGAAATCCGTCATTGCATCAATAGAAGAATAACCGGTCTAACTCAAAATCCGAAGTCAAATTTCTAGAACTTTCAAACTTTTCATTCCTCTTTGTTATAACAGTTGTAGTATTATTGTTTATAACGGTTCTTCTTTCTCCGTCCACCGTGGAAATCCTCCGAGGGCCACCTCCGAAATTTCCATTTCCGCCAGTCGTTGAACTAGAAGAATTTGTTGTTGTCTCTCTTTCTTCTACTTCATATTCAAAAGTATCCGTTGCTTTACTTAACGTATCACTATCTAAAGAAGTTGCATAAACATAATAAAAACTCTTTAAATATTCACTATCTCCATAATTTTTTACGTCTTCTAATGTTATAGCTTGAATATTGTTAAAATTTTCGATATTTGTTTTTCTTGCATCTTCTCCGCCCTTCAAATTGTTTAGACAATTCTGATCTGTTAAATGAAATAGTGGCAATAATATCATTTGCCTCTTGGTAATTTTTTACTAATTTGTTTGCTGTATTTCTAATTGCTAACGTTACAGTAGCACTACAAGAAATAACTAAGATAATAATTCCAATCAAAATATTTCTTCCCTTATTTCTAATAATCGAAAGCAAACTATTTTTTAATATATACATTTTAAACCTTTCCTTCCTAAGACAATACTAAATTTTGCCTTGTATATTTGTTTAATTGTACCATATTAAATGTGTCCTCTTTGTGTTTTTTGTGTTACTTTTGCAAAAAAATGGTGGTATATTTACCACCATTTCTATTCCTCTTCTTGATTTTCTTCTTCTAGTGTACCAATTTTACAAGCCTTTACTTTCACTATATGTCTATCTTTTACATCCTCAATTTTGTATATTACGTTTTTTGTTTCTATAATAACACCTTTTTCGTTTTCAGTTGGAACTCTGCCTAGTTTTTCTACTAAATATCCTGAAAGTGTATCATAATCTCCTTCTTCAATTTCTATATCTAGTGTATCCTCTACTTCGTACACAGCAACGTTTCCATCAAAAATATACGTATTTTCATCTATCTTTTCTATTTTGTTTTCTTCTTCATCATATTCGTCATAAATTTCGCCCACAATTTCTTCCAAAATATCTTCCATTGTAACAATTCCAGAAGTTCCACCATATTCATCAATTACTATTGCCATTTGTTTTCTATTTTTTCTTAATTCTTCGAATAATTCATTAACTAGCTTTGTTTCTGTTGTAAAATATGCGTCTTTCATTAGTCTTCTTATTTTTGTTGTTTTGTTTTTGTTTGATAACAAAATATCTTTTATATATACAATTCCCTTAATATTATCAATAGTTTTATCATAAACTGGAACTCTACTATATCTCAAATCTTCTGATAATTCCTCAATTACCTCGGAGATCGTCAAATTCATATCTAATGCAAAAATTTCTGTTCTAGGAATCATAATTTCTGAAACAACTTTATCGTTAAATTCAAATACATTGTTTATCATGTTCTTTTCTTCTTCATCAATTGTTCCCTTCTCTTCGCCTACATCTACCATCATCCTTATTTCTTCTTCTGTTACTGTTTCTTCCTCATGGTCTGAAACTCCAAATAATTTTGAAACTAGATTTGTTGATAATGTTAAAAACTTAACAAATGGTGATGCAATTATTGAAATTGCTCTAATAATTCTTATAGAAGCAAATGCAACTTTTTCACAGTTTTTCATTGCGATTCTTTTAGGTACTAATTCTCCAAATATTAATGTAAAGTATGAGAGTATAAGTGTTATAACAACAATTGAAATATTATTCCATGCATTTAAACTAATTTGAGGAATTAAATTATATAATATTGGTGCAAGTTCACTTGCAAATGTTTCTGATGCAAATGCACTTGATAAAAATCCTGCAAGAGTAATCCCTATTTGAATTGTTGCTAGGAATTTGCTAGGATTTACTAGCATTTCTTTAATTTTTTTTGCCTTCTTATTTCCTTCTTTTGCTTGTTTATCTATTTTAGCATCATTTAACGAAATAAATGCAATCTCTGTTGCTGCAAAGAATGCATTTAACATTATTAAGATTATAATTGGGATTATTTGCATATATTTTTACTCCTTTAATTCTTAACTAATAATATAGTATCATAACATTTTATATTTATCAATATTGTTTTAATATTATGCCCCACAAAGTGTTACTCCATTCGTTACAAGAATAATGGCTTTAATAATCTTCCAAGAAATTATGAGATGTACCATTTCTTTGACTTCTATATGAAATTAATGTATCTAAATTTACATTTTGCGCACTACGGAATATGTTTATATCAACATCTTTATATACTTCTCTTAAATTTTTAATTAAATCTTTTATTTCTTCCCTTTTAGATCCGAATTCATCTTGATATTTAAAAGCATTTTTTTCTGAAACTTTGCATGCACATCTAATAAAGTCTAGATTGTTTTTTTCTCTCCAATTAATTATATCTGCTTCTTTTACCAAATACATTGGTCTTATAAGTTCCATTCCAGGATGAGATGTACTTCTTACTTTAGGCATCATTGTTTGCATCTGAGCACCATATAACATGCCCATTAGTATTGTTTCTATTACATCATCAAAATGATGTCCTAGAGCAATTTTATTACATCCAAGTTCTTTTGCCTTTTCGTATAAATAGCCTCTTCTCATTCTTGCACAAACATAGCAAGGATGAAATGAAATTTTATCCACTCTTTCAAATATATCTGTCTCAAACATTGTAATTGGAATATTTAATAACTCTGCATTTGATAGAATCATTTCTTTATTTTTTTCGTTATATCCAGGATTCATACATAAAAACACTAAATCAAAATTTATTTTTCCATGTCTTTTTAATTCTTGAAGGCATTTTGCCATAAGAAAGGAATCTTTTCCTCCTGAAATACAAACTGCGATCTTATCTCCTTCTTGTATCATTTCATAGTCTTTGATTCCTGTAGTGAATCTATTCCATATTTTTTTACGATAATTTGTAATTATTGTTCTTTCTATTTCTTTATATCTTTCCAATATAGTTTTCTCCTTATTTAGTAATGATTTTTTATTATATCATACTTTTTTATTTTTGTCTTTTAAAATAATAAAAATAGTGCAGACCTTTTAAGTCTGCACTATTTTCGGCGCTAGCAATATTTATACACCAAAATACAGAAAAAATTTTATTGTCGGAAGTCCTCGTTCTATGAAGCCTTTATTTTCCTTAATATATATTTCAGCTTCTTCTAATTCGCTTTTCAAATCAATATATTGGGTTGTAAAATCTTTAATATTTTGCATTTTGCTATCTTCTTTTGAAAAGTTTTCTTCTAATTGAGCAATTTCTGTTTGAGTTGTGTTTATTTTTTCTTGCATCTGTGCATAAGTTTTATTTACAGATGCATTGGGTATCCACCCAATTACACAGCAAACAACTATCATTGCTGCAAGGAATTGTCCAATTTCTAAAAACTTACCGACCTTAGTTGTAGCAGTTTTGTTTACTTTTTTTCTATCGCGAAGATAAGTTACTCTAATAACTATGAACGCGATCAGGATTAAAATTGCCATTGCTAAATTTCCTTCTTCCTTTATTGTTGAAAATTATATATTGTAACACCAAAAGTTAGAGGATTTTCCTCATCACTATTTAGTGAGAATAAGGATTAAAATATGAGCAATTTACTCATATAAAATATATTATAGCACTAATATATATAATTTGCAAGGTTAGTCATTTATTCCGTAGTAAGACTAAATTTATTATCTTTTGCTAATTCCTCAAATCTTTCTAAAAATTCATTTATCTTTTCTTTTATTATATCCCCTTTACTTGAATAGATCTCACTTATATATTCATGCTTAGATACATATTCATTATTGGTTATATAATTAACTGCCCAAGCAGTAATATTGGCACAATGCCCTATAATTTTATCACAAACTGTTAATATTTCAATAAAAGATACTCCTGTTTCTACTGAACACTTTCCTTCTTTCAATCTAGCAATATGTTCGCTTTTGAAATTTTCCTTGTATATATCTGAAATCTCTTTAAGTGCCTCTACATCTATGATATAGCTCAAGTCCTTATTTTCTAAAGCTGTTTTAGTTCTAATTAATGTATCTTGTACTATATTATACATAAGCATTAATTCTTTATTTGCAATTTGTGAGAATTCCATTTCATTTTCATACATACTTTCTAATATTTTTGATAACTTGAAATCATAATCTCCAATTTTTTCATATTCAGATTCAATTTTAAGAAGAGTTGTTACCATTTTATTTTCTTGCTCAGTTAATTCTAGGTTTCCAATTTTTACTAAAAAGTTTGCAACCTCTACATCCATTTTATCAATTGAATCTTCTCTTTGCTGTATATGTTCAAGCTTGTCCGTATCGAATTTATATGTCAAATTTGATACTTTTCTAAAATTCTTTTCAGAAACTTCTGCCATTTTCAGAATAACCTTTAAAGCATTTGAAATTGCAACTCTTGGTATGTTTGTCATTCTTTCATCTAGCATATTTAAAATTTTTAAATTATCACTAATTTCTTCTTCTTCATTATCTTGTTTTTTATCCCTAACAATTACCAAAGTTAATTTTTCTAAAAGTCCTATACAAGGCAAAAGTAAAACAGTAGATACCAAATTGAAAATCAAATGGAAATTTGCAATACCACCCATGTCTATAGTATCATTCCAAAATGGAAAACCAACCAAAGCTTGATATGAATAAATTGCAATTAAAAATATTATTGTTCCTATCAAATTGAATAGTAAATGTACTACAGCAACTCTTTTGGCATTTCTTGAAGCTCCTATACTTGATAAAATTGATGTAAAACAAGTACCTATATTTTGTCCTAAAATTATTGGAATTGTGCTTGCATAAGTAATAACTCCTGTTGTTGATATTGCTTGTAAAATTCCAACTGTTGCAGCTGAGCTTTGAACAATTGCAGTAACAATCATTCCAGCTAAAATGCCAAGTATTGGGTTTGAAAGCTTTGATAAAATTTTGCCAAGTATTGGTAAATCACTAAAACTTCCTGCCATATCCATCATTGTCATGAGTCCTGTAAATAATAATCCTACACCAACTAGCATTTGCCCTATTGATTTAATTTTTTGCTTTTTCTTACCTTCTAGCAATACGAAACCAATTATTATAAATATTGGTGCTAAAACAGCTGGGCTAAGTAAAGATAATATGCTGCTTCCTTCTATACTAGCGAGTCTTAAAATTTGTGCTGTTATTGTCGTTCCTATATTTGCTCCCATAATTATTGGAATTGCATTTCTAAGTTTTAAAATTTCTGCATTTACAAATCCAACAACAATAACTGTTACAACTGCTGAACTTTGTACTGCGACTGTTATTATAATTCCTGTTAATATTCCTTTAAAAATATTCCCAGTTGCTTTCTTTAGTATAGATTTTAACTTTTCACCTGCAAGCTTTTTTAGGTTTGTACTTAATATTGACATGCCATATATTAAAAGTACAAGCCCTCCAATCATTTTGATTAACGTTATTGCTATATCCAAGTAGTTCAACCCCCTATTTTTTTATATTCCCAAATTCACAGAATTTGATAAAACTCTGTAGAAATCATTCTCTAAAATCAATTTTGAAATTTGATATTTATTTAATATTACACTATTAATTTTATTTACATATTCACTAGTATCAAAGTTTTCTTTTGATTTTTCAGAAGGTTCAAACTTTTTAGATATACTAGAATATCTTCCATAATCTGTTATAAAGCTTCTATTTGAGTAAATTACAAGTGGTTCAGTATTACTAGATAAAAGATCTGTTCCCATAAAGAATCTTGAATCAAATCTAATACCAAATAAATTTAGCATTGTAGGAAGAATATCTAAACTACTTCCAAGTCTTTCTACTTTAACAGGTTCTTTCATTTCACTGTTCCAAATTAGTGCTATAGAATGATGCTTTTCAAATGTATCATCTCTTTCATAATCGGATAATTCATTTATTTCTTCAAGGGTTAAACCGTATGGATAATGATCGCCACTAATTAATATTACAGTGTTTTCTAATTCTCCTGCCTCTTCTAGCCTCTCAATTAATAATTTTACTGCTCTATCAAGTTCAAGTTGTGCTGCTAAATATCCTTTAGCCTTTTCAGAATAGTCTAAATCTTTTACTAAATCCCAATTCTTATTAACTATGTTATTGCCTACAGTTGTATAATTTAAGTGCCCACTAACTGTCATATAATATGTTATAAATTTTCCTTTTCCAAGGTAATCAGATGTTGTTACATCTATCATATCTATATCACTACTTGGCCAGTGTTTCAAGTTCATTCTTTTTTCAAGCCCAGTTCCATTTGCTAGATATGAATTATATCCCATTCCTTTCAAATATTGATCTCTGTTATAATATGTAGCTGTATGGTCATGATAACTCTGTGAAGAGTAACCTAGGCTTTCAAACACATTTGCATATGAATATGGCATATAATTTTTAGCTACATCTCTTAAGCTCCATGTTCCCTCTTTAGGAATTAAAGATGTATCTGTTAAATATTCTCCATCTGCTGTACTTACAGGAAATATTGGTGTATAGAAATTGTCAAATTGAAAACCTTCTGAATACAGTTTATATAAAGTTGGTGTTACATCTTTATCAATTGCTAAATCTGTAAATGCTTCTGCAACAAAGACAACTAAGTTTTTCCCTTCAAACATACCTGTGTATTCATTCTTATTCGTTGCAGGTGTATTTTTCATATACTCATATATTGTTTTAACTTTACTATTTTTTTCATTTTGTATTAGAGTATCCCAATCTATATCAAGCGAATTATATTCCACTTTTTCTTCATCACTAATTTCTGTTTCTTCCATCACATCAGTATTAATTGTTTCTGATGTTTTTTCTTCAAATCCAAATGCTAGTCTTTGCAAATCTAATCTCATCGTAGTCATGATTCCTATTCTGCTTGCTGCAATAGTTGGAGAATGTATGTTATAATATAAATTTTTGTTAGAATATATCTCACTATTATTTATATTTAATATGCATAGAACTGTAATTATCTGAGATGCCAAGCCTAATATCAATGCTAAAATTCTAGACTTTAAATTAGCTCCTTCAAAATCTAATTTTTTAAATTTATGTAAAACAATTAAAAGAATTAATGGCAAAAGCATAAGTAAAATAATATACCAGTTTTTTAGTGCCACTTCTAATATAGTATCTGAAAATTGCCAAATTTGTCCCATTGCATTTGTTGCAGAATAGAAAGATATTATTGCTTGATATATGTTGTAATATATAAGCTGTGCAATAAATACCGAAATAATGAGTATTGTTAATAAATATGTACTAAATATATTCCATTTCCTTTTTAATGATGTAATCAAATATAAGAAAACAGCAAAAGGAATTGTAAATCCGATAATATAACCAATATTAGTTACGGAATGGAATATGCTTGCTGAAAATACTATTTCTTCAAAAATTATTAATAATACAAAATAAATTAAATTTCTATATTTTTTCATTTTATTCTACCCTTATTTATATTTTAGATTTATCTAATTATAAGTTTAGCATAAATAGTATAAAAAATCTATAATTTTTATAATTAATTTAAAAATTTTGTTACAAGATAATGGTTTTAATATAAGAGTTGTTGTAAAGCCGTTTGAAAGTAATATATTTAATTTATGAAGTGACGCGCAGGGAAGCTCCATCGGAACGGAAATGACCCTAGGCGAATGGCGAAGCCAGTAAGGAACGAGTTAAATTAAATATATTACTTTCAAAGATAGGCTTATAATATTTTAAATAAAACCATTATCTTGTAACAAATTTTACTACGATTCTCCATAGCAACTTTCAAAAAAGAAAGAGAGAGACTCTGAAGTTTCAAAGTTCTCTCCTTCTTTTTGTGTTTGGAAACAAATTAGTATAGTTTTACGAGTTTGCCCAAATAGTTACTTAATGTAAAGCGCAGCACGGAAACCGGTATTGATGTAACCACTAGAAGGCTTTTTGAAGTCGCGATCGGCGACAGGACATTTATAATGAATTATGAAACTGTAACCACGGGTAACACGCTGCAACTTCATGATCCATACTTGCGTCTCTTGCGTCCATTCGTCTACATTACCTGCGAAGTCGTAAATGTTATTAGTACACCACTCTTCACGACTTCCTGTTTTAACTAATGCTTTTGGAGAATTCTCTGTATCCCAATGGTTACCCCACTTCTTAGAATCCTCTGTAATCTCACTGCGAGTTCTCGCATTTGATTTGATAAACCACTCAAGTATCGAATCATATTCAGCCCCAAAAGTAAGATGACTTTTGAGTGTTGCATTATTTTCTATAGTAGATGCAACTTTCTTGGCATCTTCAAAATTGATGCGCACCCACGGTATAGCTCCTTTTACTGACTGTGACCTTCCTGTTGCACTTCTAGAAATGTCATAGCGGGAAATATAAAATCCGCCGTATTTTTTAACACTTTCCAGTTGCAACGCAAGTTCGTCAGTAAATTCCTCATGAAAGTTATCTTCAGAAAATACATAATTCCGATATTTTCTTCTTCCGAACTTCTCGGTAAATGAAACTCCATCAAGTGTTCCATTAGCTTCTAATTGTCCTACTGGTACCCATACTAATTGGTCATATGCTCGTTTTAGAAAGTCAACGTGGGCTTTGTCTGCCCAGTCAAACTCTTTTCCCTGTGGAATGCGATAAATAACCAAGCTCACATCTTTTCCCCAAATATTGTTTTCTTTGCTTACCCCTGATACTGTCCAGCCAGGTGGAACTATAGCCTTTTTTCCAGTCTTATCTGTATACACAGATAAGACCTCTGCATATTCCCCAGCTGACACGGCCGGAAGCTCTCCATTTGTTCCCTCTGAGGTTTCAAAGGTCATACCTTTTTCTGCCTCAAGCACTAACTTTTCATACCGTTTCAATAGTTTTACCTCCTTATGTAATAATTTTTATAACGGTTTCAACATGGCAATTGCCATTATGTTAATAGTACCACATTCTCTAGAATTTTACAAGCTTTATCCTTTAATTAACCCTTCAAATTTTTCAGAAAACTGTGGAGCATGTTTTTTTAAATTAATTGGTTTTAATTCTTCATTTGTAAAACAATGTCTTGTCTCTGCTTGAATTACTACTTCACCTGTTTTTGTATCTCTTACATCATACCCTACCGTCATTCTAACCCCATTATATTCTTTCATAAATGGTTTTATCTCTATAGTATCCCCAAAAGTCACATGATGTTTATAGTCACAAGTAACTCCAAGTACAGGAATAGTTATATTGTTTTCTTCTAAAACTTCAAAAGGCATTCCCAATTTTTCTAGCCAATCGCATCTTGTTTCTTCTAAAAATCTTATATAATTTGAATGATGTACTATTCCCATCTTGTCTGTTTCATAATAATTTATTTTCCTGATATATACAAATTCCATATGTTACATTTTCCTTTCTGCCCTAATTAATTTATCTATATTTATTCTCTTGTATTTAACATATTAGTCTTTAAATCATATAAATCTTTTGATAAATCAACATAATATTTTTGTGGATTATGAAGTCTCTTTACTTCATCCCAAATTGTAGAAAGCTCTTTTTTCGTATTTTCCGCTATTTCTTTTAAATTTGGCTCTTTGTAAATTAATTTTCCACCTTCAAATATTTTTTCTTGAAGCTCTCTTACAGTATAATTCGTTAAAATTTTCTTTTTCCAAGTATCATTAGGGTCAAA
>CANPWU010000003.1 GCA_947584805.1 uncultured Clostridia bacterium
GATCAACAAACGGATTAGTATATGCAAGATTAAAAGATAGTACAGGACAAGTAGGAGCATATGCAACAGGAAATGTATTAAAGATTGATAAATTAGAACCAAATGCATTTTCATCATTACCAAGTATATCAGCAGATTCTATAAATAGAAAGATAACAGTATCAGGTTCAACAACAGATAAAGACGGCAATGATATGTATGCAAAGAGTGGAATAGCAAAATACTACTTCAGTAAAGATGGAGGAGGAAAATGGGAGCCAGAAAATGGAGTACCAGCAGCAGCAAGTGGAAATACAAGTTATACATTTGAAAACTTATCAACAACAACAAATTATACAATACAAATGAAAGCGGTAGATGCAGCAGGAAATGAAACGAAATCAGGAACAGTAAGTAAGAAATTAAATACAGCACCAACAGTAACGACAATGTCATTAAAAACGAGAGGAACGACATCATTAGAAATAAGTGCAATAGCAACAGATGCAGAAAAAGATACATTATCATATGTATTGTATGCTGCAGAATCAACAACTGAATTAGATGATAGTACAAAGAGAAAGACATCAACGGCGGTATCACAAGCACAAGGAGAAAGTGTATCATTAACGGTAAGTGGATTAACAGAATATACATATTATTACTATAAAGTAGTAGCAACAGATCCAAGTAATGCAAGTGGATCAATGACATCATCAAGTAGAGAGCGTACATATTGTTCAGGAGGATGGACATGTAGTGGAAGGACATATTCTTGTTCAGGTGTAGGCACATGTAGTGGAACGACATATTACTGCAATAATTATAGTTATTGCAGCTCAGGAAGCTCCGTTAAGTGTACAACTTGTAGCGGATCTGGTAGAGTACGTTGCACAGGAAGTACTTATGTTTCTAGCACATATTATTCTGATTGCCCTTATTGCTCAACAGGTTCAAACCCTAAACACAATACTGTGAAAAATGACGTGTGGCAATGCCACGGAGGTTGTGGCATAAGTAATACCGACTACAGATGCTCTAGTTGCTCTAAATATTATGGCGATTCACTAGGCGGTCTTCACTGTAAAAACACTGAGCACCATGCGTCATATAAAGTTTCTTGCTCAAGCTGTGGCGGTGACGGATACGTGGATACATATTGCAGACATAACAGGAATTATAGTCACTACGTAGCTTGTAGCCACGGATTTACATCATCACATTACTATTGCGCACATAATTATAATGGAACAAGCCATACAACAAGTTGCTCACACGGATATTCATCAACACACTACTATTGCTCACATAATTATAACGGAACATCCCATACAGTACCTTGCTCACATGGTAATACAGGAAAACACTATTAAAATTTGATATATATTTATTAAAAAATATATATAATTCTTTTCACTTAAAAGAGCTTGAAATTTATTCAAGCTCTTTTTTAATTATTGTGTATAGATTTAATCACAATAAATTGTGCTTGTAATAAAAATCAAATTATGCATCTATTGCAAAATTATGTAAATTATGATAAAATATATAAAGCAACACTTATGAAGAGTAATGTTTTAAACAAATGAAATAAAAACAACTAATGACTATAAATTTAATTAGCCAAAAGGAGCAAAACATGAAATTTATAAGTAAAGAAAAAGGAATTGCTTTAATTCTATTAATTGTTATAATCACAATTTTAGCTATTATCATAACATTAATAACTAGCATTGTATTTAGTTCTAAATCAATAGGAACCACAGATTCAGTGGAAGAAAATTTAATTCGGAAAATATATAGATTATATCCCAGATAAAGGAGAATATCTTGTAAATAGTCAGTTTTCTGGAAGTGAAGAAGACTTGAAGTTTATTACTGATAGAAATTTGAGTTGGAGAATATGGAGTATAGATGAGAACAACATAACAATTATTGCTGATAGACCTGTAAGTACTGGAGGCTATGAAGATATTGGAGCTTTATATTTATCAGACAGCATAGGTTATAATAATGGAATATATTTAATAAATGAAATATGTAAAAAATGTTATGGAAATGATGAACTTGGTGCTATTTCTCGAAGCATAAATATTACAGATATTGAAAATGTCCTTGATAATTCAGTATGGAGTCCAGAAGATTGTGATAATGAAGAAAGATATTTTGTAAGAAAAATATATAGAAAAAATGTTGCATATCCTTCTATTTATTCAGCAGAAAAATGTTCTATTATAGATGGTATTGGATTAAAGGAAGATGAAGGTATAGTAAGGAGTGAACAAAGTGTTTTATGCAATACTAGCAATGCATACAAAATAGCAAAAATGACATTAAGTGTTATTCAAACAGGGTGGAAAAATCCAAATTTTACAGAAAAAAATTTTACAAATGGAAATTATTATTATTTAATATTTAAAGATGGATTTGATAAAACAGAAACTTTAAATTCATACTTTTTAGCATCAAGATCAGTTGATTTAGGTGAAGATTGTGCAGAATTTGGAATATTTGAAGTAAGTCTTGGAAATAGCGTTAAGACTAAAACTTTATTTAATTCAAGAGGTTCTGGACTTAGATATTGGGACAGAGTTAGACCTATTGTGGAAATTCCAAGAAAAAATGTTAGAATTAATAAAATAAATGATGGATTATCTCCAGAAACTGCGTTAAAATTAGAAAGTATAAATTTTAGAAAAAAGTAATAAATTATTGTTATGAAAAAATTTTTTATTTTTATATTTCTAATTTTATTAATATTTTTTATACCACTATTCTTAAATAAAAATAATAATTTAGAAGAAAATATAGTAGCAAACACATTAGACATAGAAAATATTATGCTTATTAATGAAGAGTCAAAAGAAAGTAAAGAGCCAATATTTACTACTAAAGAAATACCAAATGATATATATGAAAAGATGCTCGGAAATTCAATCCCAATTGAAAGCAAAGAAAGTGTTGATATAAAAACACTTTCTTTGCTTAATGTAACACATTATGGATTTGATGGAGAAGAGCATATAGGAGAATTAATTGTAAATTCAAAACTTGCAGAGGATGTACTTGAAATTTTTAAAGAGCTATATGAAGTAAAATATCAGATAGAAAAAATTAAATTAATAGATGAATATGGTGCGGATGATGAGCTATCTATGACAGATAACAACACATCTTGTTTTTGTTATAGAGTAGTTTCAGGTACAAAAACTCTTTCTAATCATGCACTTGGAACAGCAATAGATATAAATCCACTATATAATCCTTATGTTGCAAATGGAAAGGTTAGCCCTGTATCTGCTACTTTATATGTAGATAGAACTTTAGATTATAACCATAAAATAACTAAGGATAGTGAAATATATAAGATTTTTATAAAACATGGTTGGTCTTGGGGAGGAGATTGGAAAAATAAAAAGGATTACCAACATTTTGAAAAAGAAATATAAAATTTTCTAATTTCTATTGTAAAATAACATAAAACATGATAAGATTATAAACATATGAGTATAAAGGAGTATGAGAAATCACATGGGAATATTCAGTAAAATATTTGGTAGTTATTCAGAAAAAGAAGTAAAAAGAGTAATGCCACTAGTTGAAAAAATAAATAGTTTAGAAGATGAAATATCAAAACTATCAGATCACGAATTAAGGGAAAAAACTGCGGAATTTAAAGTTAGAGTACAAGATCGGAGAAAGTTTAGATGAAATACTTCCAGAAGCTTTTGCAGTAGTTAGAGAAGCTTCAAAAAGAGTTCTTGGTATGCGTCATTTTGATGTGCAATTAATTGGTGGAATTATACTTCACCAAGGAAGAATTGCAGAAATGAAAACAGGAGAAGGAAAAACACTTGTTGCAACACTTCCAGCATATTTAAATGCTTTAACAGGTAAAGGTGTACATGTAATTACTGTTAATGATTATTTAGCTAAACGTGATAGTGAATGGATGGGTAAATTATATAAATTCTTAGGTTTAACAGTAGGACTAGTTATTAGTGGAATGCGCCCAGAAGAAAAGCAAAGAGCATATGCTTCAGATATAATATATGGAACAAACAATGAATTTGGTTTTGACTATTTAAGAGATAATATGGTTATATATAAGAGCCAAGCGGTTCAAAGAGAATTGAACTTTGCAATTGTAGATGAGATAGATAGTATTTTAATAGATGAAGCAAGAACACCACTTATTATATCAGGTAGATCAGATAAGTCATCTGACTTATATAAAAGAGCAAATGATTTTGTAAAAAGACTTACTCCTAAGATTATTGTAGAAGAGGATGTAAAAGATTTTGCTCAAGAAGAAGATAATGAAAAATATGATTACATAGTAGATTTAAAAGCAAAATCAGCATCACTTACACAAAAAGGAATAAAAAAGGCAGAAGAAGCTTTTGGACTTGAAAACTATAATGATTTAGAGAATTCAGACATTGTTCACCATGTAAACCAAAGCTTACGTGCTTATGGTGTAATGAAAAAAGATATAGACTATATCGTAAAAGATGGAGAAGTTCTAATTGTAGATGAATTTACAGGAAGAATAATGTATGGAAGAAGATATAATAACGGATTACATCAAGCAATCGAAGCAAAGGAAAATGTTAAAATTGCTGATGAATCTAAGACACTTGCTACAATTACTTTCCAAAATTACTTTAGAATGTATGCAAAACTTTCTGGAATGACTGGTACTGCAATGACTGAGGAAGAAGAATTTAGAGAGATATATAACCTAGACGTAATTAGCATTCCAACAAATAAGCCTATGATAAGAATTGACCAAAATGATACAATATATAAAAATGAAAAGGCTAAATTTAGAGCAATTGTAGAAGATATAAAGAAAAGCCATGAAAAAGGACAACCAGTTTTGGTTGGTACTATTTCAATTGAAAAATCTGAAAAGTTAAGTAATATTTTGAAAAAAGAAGGAATTCCACATGAAGTTTTAAATGCTAAATTCCATGAAAAAGAGGCTGAAATAATTGCACAAGCTGGTAAATATGGAGCTGTAACAATTGCAACAAACATGGCAGGACGTGGTACAGATATTATGCTAGGAGGTAACTCTGAATATTTAGCACTTCAAGAAATGAGAAAGAGAAAAGTTCCAGAAGAGTTAATAGAGCAAGCAACAGCATTTAATGAGACAGATGATGCTGAGATATTACAAGCAAGAAAAGATTTTAAAGAATTAAAAGCAAAATATGATGAAACTATAAAGGAAGAAAAAGAAAAAGTAATTGCGGCTCGGTGGACTTAAAATAATTGGTACAGAAAGACACGAATCAAGAAGAATTGATAACCAGTTAAGAGGAAGAAGTGGACGTCAAGGAGATAATGGTGAATCAAGATTTTATATTGGGCTTGATGATGATTTAATGAAAATCTTTGGTGGAGACATGATTACAAATGTGTTTGATACATTAGGAGCAGATGAAAATATTCCAATTGAAGCAAAGATGATTTCAAATGCAGTTGAAAGAGCTCAAAAAAGAGTAGAAGGCAGAAACTTTACTATTCGTAAAAATGTACTTCAATATGATGATGTTATGAATGTTCAAAGAGAGATTATATATAAACAAAGAAGAGAAGTATTAGACGGACAAAATATGAGAGAAAATATAATTTCTATGATAAATAGTGTTGCAGAAGAAGTCGTTTCGATGTATTTAGCAGATGGAGAGAATACAAACCATGAAGCTTTAGTTCAAGAAGTTAAGAATATATTTGGAATAGATATTTCAGAAGATGTTAAGAAACTTCATAAAGAGGAATTAATAAACAAAGTAAAAGAAGAAGCAATGAAGATTTATGAAGAAAAAGAAAAAGACATTGGCGAAAATGCAATGAGAGAAATAGAAAGAGTAGTTCTACTTAAAGTCGTTGACCAAAAATGGATGGATCATATTGATAGTATGGATGAATTAAAAAACGGTATTGGACTTCGTGCTTATGGACAAAAGAATCCAGTAGATCAATATAGAATTGAAGGATTTGATATGTTTGACGAAATGGTTGCAAATATTAAAGTAGACGTTGTAAAATTAATGCTTCATATGCAAAAAAGAGAAGAAGTACAAAGAAGCCAAACAGTTCAAATAACTAGAGCAGCACAAGAAAACTTAAATAGTATTAATTTTGAAAGTTCAAGAGGACCAGTTAATCAAAATGTACCAGAAAAAACAGCAAATGTAACTGTAAGAAATACAGAACCAAAGCCAGGAAGAAACGATCCTTGCCCTTGTGGTTCGGGAAAGAAATATAAGAACTGTTGTGGAAGAAATGAAAACTAATAAATAAAAGAGCTATGGAAACATAGCTCTAAATTTTTATATTTAATTCTTGGTATATAGGACATTCTAATGCTAATATACTTTTAATAAATAAAATAAAAAGGAGTATTTTATGAAAGTAATTAGTATAAAAAGAAAAAAATTTCTGAAAATTACGGCAATAATGTCATTTTTATTAGTAATAGGGATATTTACAACTTCTTTTGGTATGCAACATTACTATAATGTTGATTTTTCAACAGGATTAGTAACTGCCAGCACTCTTAATGTGAGAAGTGGTCCTGGAATACAATATAAAATTATTGCTACTGTAAAGAAAAATGAATATATTAGAGTTTTTGCAGGAGTTGGTGACTGGTATATTGTGCAAATAGAAGGGGATTATGTTGGAGCAGTAAGTAAAAAATATGTAAAACCTATTTATCCAAATTCATCAAATAGTGGAAATACAAATAAAAATACAGGAGTTGGAAAAACAGAAAGCTCATCTACTATGAATTCAGATGAGAAAGAAGTGTTTAATTTGATTAATCAGCAAAGGGCAAATAACCGGCTTGGCAGCTTTAAAAGTAGATGAAGAAGTACAAAGAGTAGCAAGAATAAAAGCGGAAGATATGGCTAAAAACAATTATTTTTCTCATACATCACCAACATATGGCTCTCCATTTAACATGTTACAGAGTTTTAAGATATCATATAGAACTGCAGGAGAAAATATAGCTGGAAATTCAAGTAATAGTGGAGCTGTAAATGCTTGGATGAATTCATCAGGACATAAAGCTAATATTTTAAACTCTAGTTTTAATTATACTGGGATAGGAGTAGTTACTAGTTCTAAATATGGTAAAATTTATGTTCAGATGTTTATAGGAAAGTGATTAGAAAGATAGCCATGGCCATATTAACATTGAAAGGAGAAAAATGAAACAAATAGAATATAATAGGCAAAATGCTATAGCATATGCAAAACAATGGGCATTTTCACGAAATCCAAAGTACTATAACTTTGATAGTGTTGGAGGAGATTGCACAAGTTTTATATCTCAATGTATTTATGCAGGAAGTAACATAATGAATTATACAAAAGATAAAGGATGGTACTATATTGATGGAAATAATAAATCACCATCATGGAGCGGAGTTGAATTTTTACATAATTTTTTAATAGAAAATAAATCAGTAGGGCCATATGGAATAGATGAAGTTCAAACTAATATGGAAATAGGAGATGTTGTACAATTATCATTTGATGGAAAAAGTTTTGGACACTCATTAATAATTGTTAATATTGAAAATAGTCATAGTTTATATGGTATAAAAATAGCCTCACATACATTAGATAGTTACAATAAACCAATTTCAGAATATGATTTCGCGAAGATTAGATTTATTCATATACAAGGTGCTAGAACATATTAGTATAAATGATGAAAATGCTTAAATAATTACTATTTTATTGACAAAAAATTTATTAATAAATATAATAATGATAAATAAAAGTATAAAATAGGAGAAATATATGCGAATAGGAATAGATATAGATGGAGTAATATCAAATTTTAATGATGAATTATTAAAAGAATACATAAATCATGACAAAAATTTAAGAAATACAGGTATAATAAATGAAAATGCTGATCATATATTTAGAGGGATGTTTGATTGGTCAAAGGAAGAAAATGATAATTTTTATTATAATAATATAGAAAGAATTGCTAAGAAATTAAAGCCATTATGGAAAGCAAAAGAAACAATAAAACAGTTAAGAAAAGAAGAAAATGAAATTTATATAATTTCCAGTAGAGATAATGGAGAATATACTAATCCATATGAAATGACAATAAATTGGTTAAGAGATAATGACATTGAATATGATAAATTGATACTTACTGATAAAAGACAAAAAGGCAAAATATGTAAAGAAAATAATGTTGATATAATGATAGATGATTCAATAAATAACTGTATGGATGTATCGGAGAATGGTATAAAAGTATTATTAATGGCAACTAGGTTTAATAATAAAAGAGCAGAGTTTGAAAGAGTATCAAATTGGAATGATATATATAATAAAATTAAAAAGATGTATCCAAAACAAAAACAAGAAAAAATAAGTGTTATATTGGATACAGATACATATAATGAATGTGATGATCAATTCGCTCTTAGTTATTTATTAAAGTCACAAGATAGATTTAATATTGAAGCTATAACAATTGCACCATATCATCATGAAAATGATATATCTATTGAAGAAGGACAAGAGAAAAGCTATCAAGAAGTTCTAAAAATATGCAATTGGTGTGGATATAATCCAAAAAATAAAGTATTCAAAGGATCAACAGATTATATAAAAAATGGATATAACGAAGAAAATGAAGCAGTAAAAAAGATAATTGAAACAGCTTTGAAAAATGAAAAGACATATATTATGGCAATAGGTGCAATAACAAATATTGCACTAGCGATTATAAAAAAACCTAAAATTATAGATAGAATTGAAATAGTTTGGTTAGGTGGAAATAGCATATTAAATAAATATAATGATGAATTTAATTTTAGACAAGATATAGATGCTGTAAGAAAAGTTTTTGATTCAAAAGTAAAATTGACAATTATCCCATGCAAAAATGTAGCTTCAGAATTAAGAACAACAATTTATGAGATAGAACATCATTTAAGAGGTAAAGGAGAGCTTAACAATTATCTCTGTGATAAGTTCTATAATGATAAAATACATGGAATAAAAATTAGAAGAGTTTTATGGGATATTAGTACAGTAGCTTATTTAATTAATAGAGAATGGTTTGAAACTTCAAAAATAAATTGTCCTAATATAAATGAGGATACATCATATGAATTAAATAACAATAATAATATAATTACAATTGTTAATTATATTAATGTAGACAGTGTGTATGAAGATATGTTTAAAAAGTTTCTAAAAACTTAACTATTACTTAAAAATTTAGCTTTCTTTTTTTTGATATATATGATATAATTTTAATATTATGAATATGTATAAATATTGCATATTTTGAAAGGAGCTAAATATGTTAGAGTTAAAAAACATTAAGAAAACATACATTTCAGGGGATGAAAAAGTAGAAGCATTAAAGGGGATAACTCTAAAATTTAGAGAATCAGAATTCGTTTCCATTTTAGGTCAGAGTGGTTGCGGAAAAACAACACTTTTAAATATTATTGGAGGTCTAGATAGATATACTTCTGGGGACCTTATAATAAATGGAAAATCTACAAAAAAATTTAAAGACAGAGATTGGGATGCATATAGAAATTATAAAGTTGGGTTTGTATTCCAAAGCTATAATTTGATCTCACATCAAACTGTTTTATCAAATGTAGAACTCGCATTAACAATTGGTGGAATTTCTAAAAAAGAAAGGAAAGCTCGTGCAATAAAGGCACTAGAAGAAGTAGGATTAAGAAATCAGATAAATAAAAAGCCTAATCAATTGTCTGGAGGCCAAATGCAAAGAGTCGCAATTGCAAGAGCTTTGGTTAATAATCCAGATATAATTTTAGCAGATGAACCAACTGGAGCACTAGATACAAAAACAAGTGTGCAAGTAATGGAAATCTTAAAGAAAATATCAAAAGATAAGCTAATTATAATGGTAACTCACAACCCAGAACTTGCTGAAAAATATTCAAGTAGAATAATTAGAATATTAGACGGTACAATTACAGAAGATTCAAACCCTATTTCAGAGTATGAGGAAGTAGAGGATAAAGAAGATACTTCTAAAATTGGAAGAACTTCTATGAAGTTTTGGACTGCATTTAGGTTGAGCTTAAATAATTTACTAACTAAAAAAGGAAGAACTATTTTAGTAGCTTTTGCAGGTTCTATAGGTATTATCGGAATTGCTCTGGTTGAAGCGGTTTCAAATGGATTCCAAGGATATGTTGATAGTATTCAGGAAGATACTTTAACATCATACCCTTTAACTATTATGCAGGAAACTACTGATATAAGCGGAATGTTACTTGCTATGACAGCGGAAGATAATGAAGATTCTGAGACGGGGACTGTTAAAGAGGAACAATATATTTCTACAATGCTATCTAGTTTAAGTGCAAATGATTTGCCAAGTTTTAAAAAATATTTAGAAGATAATTATGAAAAAGTAGATAAGAACATATCTTCAATTCAGTATTCATATAGTGTAGAGCCAATGATTTATACTGTAGATGCGAGCCATAAAATTGCAAAATTAAATCCTAGTAATTTATTTAAAACACCATATTCTTCTAGCATGATGAGCTCTTTTACATCAATTTATTCTCAAATGGTTGATGATAAAGAGGCGATAAATAATTCTTATAATGTGCTTGCAGGTCGCTTACCAGAAAAATATGATGAAATGATGATTGTTTTATCTGAGCCAAATACTATTTCAGATTTATTAGTATATTCATTAGGTTTGAGGGATACAAAGGAACTTTCTAGCATTGTAACTAAGATTATGAATGGAGAAACGGCAGAAATAAACAATGAGCCACTTACTCTTTCTTACGAAGACTTAATGAATGTAAAGTTAAAACTAATATTGCAACCAGATATTTATAAATATAATGAAAAATATAATGTATATGAAGATATGACTGAAAATGAAGAATATTTTCAGGATCTATATAATAACGCAATAGATTTAAAAATTGTAGGTATAGTTAGTCCAAAAGAAGGTGTGTCTTCTTTTATGTTAAATCCAGGCGTTTCATACACAAGTGATCTAATAGATTATATAATAGATTATTCTTCAAATTCTGATATTGTAAAAAAACAATTACAAGATGAGGAAATAGATATATTTTCAGGATCAAAATTTGATGACAAAAAGAATAATTTAGATTTAGATTTTCAAGATTTAGTAAGTATTGATACAAAAAAACTTGAAAGTGCATTTAATGTAAAAATAGATGAAAAAGCTTTACAAAAACAAACACAAAACTATATGACAGAAATAACAAATTCGATTACTACAGATATTACACCAGCTACAAAAGCTTTTTCAGATAGTTTTGATACTTTAGCAAATGGAATGTTTAATAGTATTGAAGGAGAATTTGGAGTAAATGATGTAGATAAGATTGTTTCTAATTACTTAAATAGTAATGAGGCAACACAAATATTAACTTCTCTTGAAAAAAATTATGTAATTCCAAAAGATACATTTAAAACAACATATTCAGGATTATTAAAAAGTTTATTACCAGTATATATAACAACTTATAGTACTATGGCTCCATTTATTACTCCTGGAAGTGAGGACGTGTCAAGTAAAAATGCTGAATTAAATGAAGAAAATACGTTGCCATCTTTACCACAAGTACAAAATGCAACAGCAAAGGTTGACTCGAATATTGTGAAAACTGTAATTTCGACTTTTACATCTAATAGTGCAATACAACAAACATATAGCACAATGGGAAGAGCAATGACAGAAACTGTCATGAAAAAAACTGTTTTAACAAAAGTTGGGGAACTTACAACGAACCTAACAAACAGCTTTGCATCGGCATTTAATGTGGATCAAAGCAAAATATCTAGTGCATTTCAGCTAAAAATGACAGAAGAAGAAATAACAAGAATAGTAACTGCAATGATGTCTGGCACAGAAACAACGGCTAAAACAAATTTAATATCTCTTGGATATCAAGATAAAGAAGAACCAACTTATATTTCTTTCTATTTTGATAGTTTCGAAGGTAAAGAAAATTTTATGGATTTTATAGATTCATATAATACAAAAATGGAAGAACAAGGAGAAGAAGATAAAGTTATACATTATACAGACACAACAGGAATACTTATGAATTCAGTAAAAACAATAGTAAATGCTGTTACTTATGTTTTGATAGCATTTATATCGATTTCACTTATAGTTTCTTCAATAATGATAGGAATTATCACGTATATTTCTGTATATGAAAGAACAAAGGAGATAGGAATATTAAGAGCAATCGGTGCATCAAAACATAATATATCTTCTATCTTTAATGCAGAAACATTTATAATTGGATTACTTTCAGGATTATTTGGAATTGGAATTTCATATGCTTTAATACCTGCTATTAATACTGTATTGCATCATTTTACCGGAAATATACCTCTAAATGTAACATTATATTTCAGTAATGCTATTATATTAGTTGCATTAAGTGTAATACTTACTTTAATTGGAGGACTAATTCCAGCAAAAGCTGCATCTAAAAAGGATCCAGTTATTGCTTTAAGAACTGAATAAAATTAAATTTTGATAGTTCTTTTTTCTAGAATAAAAAAATAAGTACAAATTTTATTTAAAAGAGCTGCGCAGCGAGCAGTGGCGTAAGCCACCAACCGAAGTGCGTTAGCACGTAGGGCGAATGTCACAACCTACCATTTCACATTTAATGGAGGTTGTGACAGCAAAGCTCTTGCAAAATAAATATTTATACTTATTTTTATTATATAAATCATATCGCAAAATTAAATTTTATTTAAATCCATTCTCCATATTTCTTAATGTAAATCTTCTTTGCAAAACTTGCAACGATGCAATATAGCACAGTTATTGCAAATATCATTATTATATATTCAAAAGAAAGAGGAGTAAGGCCAATTAACTCACCAATTTTTGTAAATGGAATTAAAATTCCGAGTAGTAATTAATGCAATTGAAGAAAAATATACTGCTTTATGTGCATTACTTTCTTTAAAAGGTGTTTTTGCAGTTCTTATTATGTGCATACCGATTAGATTTGATACTATGCTGTAGCTAAACCAAATTGTCTGGAAAGTGGCTACGTTGTGAAGTCTAAATACAAATAGGATATATGCAAAAACAATTAAGTCAAAAGCAGAACTAAGTGGTCCCATAAAGAAAATAAAATGCTTTAAACTATCTATTGAAAGTTTTTTTGGCTTTTCTAAATCTTCTTTATCAACATTATCAAACGGAAGTGTCATTTGGCCAAAATCGTATAGAAGACCTTCTACTAGCAATTGTATAGGAGTTTCTGGCAAAAATGGAAGTAATGCACTTGCAATAATTACTGACATAACCTCTCCAAAATTAAAGCTTGTTGCAAGTTTAATATATTTCATTAAATTTGAAAAAGTGCGTCTTCCTTCGGTTACACCATCTAGTAAGACATTCAAATCTTTTTCAAGTAATATTATATCTGCTGTTTCTTTTGCAATATCTACTGCAGTATCAACAGAAACTCCAACATCAGCATTTGTAAGAGAGGGGCTATCATTAATTCCATCACCCATATAACCAACTATATTTCCATTTTCTTTTAAGAGCCTAATAATTCTAGCCTTTTGAATAGGTGAGAGTTTAGCAAAAATATTTGTCCTTTTTAAAAGTCTTGAAACACCTGCATCTGATAAGGTATCAATTTTACTTCCAGTAATTATGCTGTTTGAATTAATTCCTACTTTATTGCAAATAGCACGAGTAACTTCTACATTATCTCCAGTTAGAACAATAACTCTTACACCTGCGTTATTTAATTTTTCAATAGATTCTTTTGCACTTTCTTTTGGAGGATCAAGAAAACAAGTAAATCCCAAAAGTACCATATTTTTTTCATCATCTTTTGTAAAGTTTTCAATACCTACAATATCATTTTTTTGGCATACAGCAATAACCCTAAAGCCTTCCTCATTTAAACCTTTACTTATTTTATTTATATTTTCCTTGATTTCATCTGTAATAGGAAAAACTTGCCCTTTATAATCTACAAGAGTACAAATATTTAAAATTTCTTCAACAGCACCTTTTGCAATAAGTTGATTTTTCTCTCCATCACTTACAATGACCGATAAACGCCTACGAGAAAAATCAAAAGGGATTTCATCTATTTTTTTATATCTTTTAATCATTTCATTCATAGAGTTTTCTTCTCCACGTGAAATAACGGCTTCATCAATATTACCTTTTAGACCAGTTTGAAAATATGAATTAATGAAGGCATGCTTTAAAATTCTAATATCTTCATCGCCTTTAATATCTAAATATTTTTCAAGCACTATTTTATCTTCTGTTAAAGTTCCTGTTTTGTCTGTACATAAAATATTCATTGCTCCAAAATTTTGAATAGAATCTAATTTTTTTACAATAGTTTTTTTCTTTGACATTCTAACAGCACCTTTTGAAAGACTAGAAGATAAAATTACAGGAAGTAAAAGTGGAGTTATACCAATTGCAATAGAAACTGCAAAGGTAAAAGCAGTTATAATATCATGTTTCCAAGCGTTTAATAAAAATACTATAGGAATCATTATAATCATAAAACGAATAAGAAGCCTACTTATACTTTCTATTCCTTTTTGAAATGCTGTTTTTGGCTTACCATTATTTAATGCGTGTGCGATCTTACCAAAATATGCTGAATCTCCACATTTTATTACAACTCCTTTTGCACTACCAGAAACTACATTTGTACCCATAAAACAAATTGTATCTAAGTCAGAGATACTATCAATTTCTTCTGGCTTTAGTTCATTTTCAATAGATTTTTTAACATTGTCAGATTCACCAGTTAAAGATGACTCTCCTACATATAAATCCTTTGCTTCAATAAGTCTAAGGTCAGCAGGAATCATGCTCCCAGCAGATAAAACAACTATATCTCCGAATAGTTATATTTTTTATTGGTATTTGCAATTCTTTATTGTTTCTTATAACAGTTCCGAGTTGTTGCAACTAATTCTTTTAATTCCTCAGCAGCTTTATTAGAACGATATTCTTCAAAAAAATCTAAAAGAGTACTTGAAGTAATTAAAATTGCAATTACTATTATATTTGCATAACTTGGAGTTTCTGGAAGATATATGTCAGTATAAATTAATATTGCGATTATTCCAAGTAAGATGCAGTTAAAGGGGCTAAGTAAACTTTCCAAAAAGTAGTGATACCATCTTTTGGGTTTAGTTTGCTTTATTTCATTTGGGCCAAGATTTTTTAGTCTTTCAGTAGCTTCTATGTCTGTTAAACCTTCTTCTTTTACATCATATTTTTTTATAAAATCTTCCTTAGATAAAGTGATTAATTCTCCATATAGTTTATTTATATTTATATCTTCTTTTGATGTAGTATTTGCCAACATTATCATCTCCTATAAAATTTTCATTTATATTATGCCAAAAACTAGTAAAAAAATACAATGCTATTTAGTTTTTTGATAGAGTAATGGTTTTAATAATATTACAGTTTTATTACATTTGTGTGAAAGTAATTGACTTGAAATATTGTCGAATGTTATACTATATTTACGAATTATGAAAGTTTATAGAAAGGAGAGTATGATATAAAATATCATGCAAAGATTAATGAACATAAAAAAATTTTTGATATTGCAAATAATAATTATCATGGTATTTACTATGATTTTAAATATATTTTCAAATAAAGTTATTGGCTATACAGTAACACATAATCAAACAAAACAAACAGGAATTGATGCATTTCCTGATTCATATAAAGAAGGATTAAAAAAATTACAAGAGATACACCCAAATTGGACTTTTACAGCATACAACACTGACATGACTTGGAACGAATTTATGAATGCAGAAAAAGTAGACAAAAGAAATACAATATCAAGTTCAAATCCACTATGGAAAGCACCTTGCGGACATAATGCAGGAGGAAGCTTTTATTGTGCTTCAAGTGCAATAATAGAATATTTTGCAGATCCAAGAAACTTTTTAACAGAAGACCGGAATATTTCAATTCATGGAGATGTCATATAATTCTGAAATTCAAAAAAAATCAGGCGTTGAAAGTATTATTTCTAATACATTTATGAATAAAAATGTAACAGTTTCAGGTGAAACAGAAACTATACAAGCAAAAGCTAAAATACAAGAAAGTTACATATTAGTTGTTCCAAATTTAACAATATCAGATATGGCGAAAGAATTAGGAATTACAGCTTATATAATTAAAGATGCAAGTCAAAATTCAATTTCAGCAAATCAAATTGCAGCGACTGGGTATACTTTTACAAATGATGCAAATAATAATCAATATACAATAGCTGTGCTTGGAGACGTAAATGGAGATGGACAAATAAAAGCATCAGATTATATGAAAATTAAAAATTATATAATGGGAAGTACTGATTTAAGTGGTACTGAACAAGTTGCTGCAGATGCAAATAACGATGGAGCAATAAAAGCATCAGACTATATGAAAATTAAAAACTATATAATGGGTACAACTCAAATTACTCTAAATGATACAGTTACTTCTGGAAAAACAATGTCATATGCAGATATAATAATGAAAGCTGCAGAAGAAAGCGGAATCAGCCCATACAGTATAGCAATTAAGATTATACAAGAAGTAGGAAGACAGGGAAGTAGTTCTGTCTCTGGAAATTATCCAGGCTATGAAGGATACTATAACTTCTTCAATTGGGGAGCATCAGATGGATCAAATGCAATAGAAAAAGGATTAATATATGCAAAAGCTCAAGGATGGAATAATCAATATACAGCAATAGTTGAAGGAGCTAAAAAACTTGCAGATGGCTATACAAGCGTAGGACAAAATACAGCATATTTTTATAAATTTGATGTTATAGATGATTCTGGTACAGGTTTATATTGGCATCAATACATGACAAACGTCCAAGACCCATCGAGCCAAGCAAAAACTTTATATAATACATATGCAAAAAATAATATATTAGATTTATCATTGAATTTTGCAATACCAGTATATAAAGAAATGCCAAATAGTTGCTTATTACCTAGTGAAATTGATAGAAATGCGCCAACTTCTTATTATATAAATGGCACTGATGTACGTCTAAGGAGTACACCGGAAATAAATTCGGGAAACATTTTAGGAGTTCTTTCAAAAGATGAAATTGTTACACTTATAGAAGAAAATTCAGGAACAGCAAATAATTATATTTGGTCTAAGATAAAAAGAGCAAATGGTACAGAAGGATATGTTGCTAATGAGTTTTTAACAAAATGTAATACATAAATTTAAATAAGAAAGGATTGAAAATAAATGACAAAGAAACTTAAGAAAAATATTCTATTGATAGTTGTTGTGACAATACTAGTAAGTCTTATACAATTGCCAGTTTTTGCAGCAGGAAGTTTTTCAGTAGCAGTAGCTAAACCAAATATGAATGAGGGAGAGACAACTACTCTTACTCTTACAGCGACTAGATGTGGAGGAAAATTTGATATTAGCACATCTGATTCAAGTGTAGTTAGTATAACAGGAGGAACTTCGGAATGGGTAGAAAATGGTAATTATTCAGTTACTCTAAAAGCAAATAAAGCAGGTACAGCAAAGATTACAGTTACTGCAACGAGTGTTGCAGATTCAGATACATCTGAAGATATAACAGGATCAAAGTCTGTTACAATTACAGTTACAGCCCCACAACCACCACAAACAAATCCGAAACCAAATGATAATCCTAGTGTAAATCCTGGAGGACAAACTACAACTCCAAGTGGGGAAAACTCTAAATCAAGTGATGCAACATTAAAATCAATAACTGTAGGAGATAAAACTTATAATAATCCTAGCACAGATTTTACAGTAACAGTTGCAGCAAACGTTTCCCAAATAGATATAAATGCTGTAACAAATAATTCTAAAGCAAGTGTTACAGGAACTGGAACAAAGGCCCTAACAACAGGAACTAATGCATTTATTCTTAAAGTAACAGCCGAAAATGGACAGACGAGAAACTATAAAGTAATAGTTAGAAAACTTTCAGAAGAAAATACAACACCAAATGTTGTTGAGGAAAATCCGCCAGCTGTTACTAATGAGCCAGAGACTCAAAATGAAGAACCACATGAAAGCTTAAGATTGAAATATCTTTTGGTAGAGGATGTACAACTAATTCCAGAGTTTAATAGTGAAGTTATTGAATATACTGTATTTGTATCAGGAAAAGAAAAATTGGGAATAGTCGCTGCTGCAAATTATGAAGACGCAAATATAGAAATAGTAGGAAACGAAAATTTAGTAGTTGGCGATAATGAAATATTAATAAGAGTAACAAGAGGAGAAGAATCTATACAATATAAAATTACAGCAACTTTAGAAGAGGAACAAATAGTACCAGTACCAGGAACTATTGATACAGATGATAGTCAGGGAGGCATAGGAACTTGGATTAGAGAAGGAGGCTGGAGATATATAGCTTTTGCAGTATTAGCAATAATAGTAACAATTTTAGGAATTTCTTTATGGTTTGCAAATACAACTGAAAAATATTCAACAAAAGCAAGAAGAGCAAGATCTAGATTTTCAGATGATGAATTTAGGCTTTAATAAAAAAATATAAAAAAATAAAAAAAACTATTGAAAAAATTATTAAAATGTAGTATAAATATATTATGAATTATAATACTACATATAAAAAGGAGAAGCGTATGAAAAAATTTAAAAAAATTTTATTAATGTTAGTTTTAGTTACTTTAATTTGTGGATGGGCTGTTATAAGTTTAGCATCATCAAATGTAGGTGATCCATCAGAAATAGTTAATCTTGAAGACAGAACTAATACTGACAAAACACAAACCAATAATGCTAATCAATCAAGAAGCAATATTCCAGCTACAAATACTAATACTAATACTAATACAAACACATCATTACCTAAAACTGGAGCAAATGATACTGCTATGTGGTTATTAGTTGCTGTTTGCGGAGTTTCTGCAGTTTATACTTATAAGAAAATTAGAGATTATAATGTGTAAAATTTAAAATAAAAGAGGAGGTATAATTTGAACTCCTCCTCTTTAGTTATTTTCTTTAGCTTTTACAATTATTCTTTTTGAATTATCAAAGTTATCACATGTAATAAGAGTAATTATTTTTAAATTATTTGTATTTTGACTTAAACAAGATAAATCTTTTTCGTTTGTTTTATAAATATCATATACTTCGTATCTTATTGAGTTTCCGAGAATTATTATATATAGTGATAAAATCACCAATTTTTAATTTTGAAAGATTACTAAAAAAATAGTCATTTTTATAATTGTGTGCGGCAATGCATAAATTTCCGTATTTTATTTGGCATAGGACCATATATTCTACATGGAGCAATTTTTAAATATTCTTTACTAATATCAGATAAAATTGGATAAGATATATTAAGTTTTTTTATTTCTATAGCACCAATAATTTTAAAAGAATTATTTTCATATAAAATTATTTGATCATCATTGGTTTCTGTATTATTTTCTATTGAATTGTATATTTTTGTTATCTTATAAGTATTTTCTAAGTTTTTAGAAATATTTTTTGAAATATATAAATTATATTTATAATTCACATAATAAATCAGTAGTAATAAGCAAATAATAATTAAGACACATAATTCAATGCGTAAGATTATTTTCCTTCTTTGTACCTTTTTTAAGTTTATAGTATCTAAATAAGTATTGGATGTACATATAATTTGATTCATAATACAAAATCCTATTCTAATAAAAATTACTTAATTTATTGTTTACTATTATTGATAAAAAAATTCGTTTATGTTAAAATAATAAATATATAAAAAAAGGAAAGAGGAAATCATATGAAAAATTTAACAAGTTATTTATTTTTAATGTTTGTTGCAATGTTTTGGGTATTTAGAATTGTTGTTGCATTTTGCTATAATTTAGGAATAGATTTCATAATTAAGCCTGCTGATTTAACATTTGAAATTATTTTACTATTTTTAACTTTTGTGTCAATGCTTCTTATAATTAAAAGAAGTATACTAGGAGCACTAATTTATCTTATAGGAAATGGATTATATTTTGGAACTGAAATATTTAATATAATAACACGACTTGGAGGAAATGTAGTTATATCAGATTATTTAAACTTAGTTGTTTCAGCTATTGGGGTAATCTTGCCAATTCTTGTATTATTTGATTTGTTATTAGATAAAAATAGAAAAGCTCATCCTGTAGATAAAAAGACTGACTGGTTTTATAAGAATAAAGAATATGACAGAAAATTTGATGAAAGAGCAGATAGAAATGAATATAAATTCTAGAATACAATAATACAGAAAAATAGGTGATTAAAATGAATAACGAAAATAAAACAAACATCAACTGGTATCCAGGGCATATGGCTAAAACTAAAAGAGAAATTATAGAAAATTTAAAACTTATTGATGTTGTAATAGAAATACTAGATGCAAGAATCCCAATATCAAGCCAAAATCCAGATATGGCAAACATAATAAAAAACAAAAAGAAAATAGCACTTCTAAATAAATATGATTTGGCAGATGATGTGCAAAATAAAAAATGGGTAAAATATTTTGAAGAGAAAAAAATTCCAACACTTCTAATTAATGCAAATGATGGAAAAGGAATAGAAAAAGTTATATCACAAATAGAAGAAGTTATGAAAGACGACATTGAAAAAGATAGAGAAAAAGGAAGAGTTGGAAGAATTATTAGAGTGCTAGTTATTCGGAATACCAAATGTACGGTAAATCATCTTTTATCAATAGAATATCAAAAAAGAATTCTCTAGAAGTAGGAAATAGACCAGGTGTAACTACTAAAAAACAATGGATTAGGTTAAGCAAAAATATAGAACTTTTGGATACTCCAGGAGTGCTTTGGCCAAAATTTGAAAACGATGAAATAGGACTTAATTTAGCATTTACTGGAGCAATAAAGGACGATATTTTGGATATTGAAGAAATTGCTTTTTATTTGCTTAAATATTTAATAACTAATG
This sequence comes from uncultured Clostridia bacterium, assembly GCA_947584805.1. GTDB lineage: Bacteria > Bacillota > Clostridia > TANB77 > CAG-508 > JAAWPK01. The sequence continues at coordinate 21,050 of CANPWU010000003.1, forward strand.
AACTAAGGCTTCTTTGTTCTAAATACAATCTAAGTGAAGAAGATGTAAAGAAAAGGTTAGAAGAACAAGACGAAAATGAAGTGGTAATAGAAGTGCAAGAAGCTATAGGAAGAGCTAAAGGAGCTTTAATTTCTCGGACGGCAGAATAGATAAAAAGAAAACTGCAAATCTTGTATTACAAGATTTTAGAAATGGTCGAATTGGAAAAATTACATTGGAAAAATTATAAAACATAAGGAAGTAGGAAAAATAGAAATGGAAGATGAAGAAAAAAGAGTAAATGAACTATCTCCTTTAACTTGGGCATATGTCGGAGATGCTGTATATGAACTATATATTAGAGAAAAACTTGTGGAAAACACTAAATTAAAGCCTCATAAATTACATATAGAAGCCATTAAGCATGTAAAAGCATCAGCTCAAGCAGAAACATTAAAAAAGATAGAAGAATATTTAACAGAAGAAGAAAAAGAAATTGTAAGAAGAACAAGAAACACAAAAAATCATCATTTACCTAAAAATGCAGATGTAAATGAATATATGTATGCAACAGCCTTTGAAGGACTTATTGGATATCTTTATTTAACAAAAAAGGGAGAAAGGCTAAAAGAAGTTTTAAGCCTTTCTACTTCCGAATTGCATTAGTACTTCTCTTGAAGATTTATTAGCAAGAGAGAAAGATTTATCTAAGAAATTCTTATCAATTTTATCTGTATAAGCATATGATTTTAGCATACTTGAAAAGAATGCATCTCCAGCACCGGATGTATCAACAGAATCAACAATTTTCTCGGGTGCTTTAGAAAAAGATAAAATTTCTCCATTTTCTTTATAATAACCAACTGCACCTTTTTTTCCTTTTGTTACAACAAGAAGTTCTAAATCTAATAATTTAAATAATTCAGTTTCATTTTTTACATTTAATCTTTCTAAAAGTAAATCAAAAACATTATCATTTAATTCTATATAATCAGCAAAACTAAAGAAATTTGTAAGATATTGTCTAGTAAAATGTTCAATAAAACGAATATGACCAACATCAAGACAAACTTTTCTATTCTTAATAGTTTTTAAAAATTCTAAATTAATAGGTAAAAATTTATCTAGAATAATGTATACCTCATTATCTTGCAAATAATCTGGAAATTTATTTGGTAAGTTGTTAGAAAAATTCATCGTATATGACATATCTATTGGAGAATACCAAGAATGCAAAACAGAGTTATCTTCAAGTTTTGAATTTGGAATAATTATATTCATAACGTTTGTACGTTTTTCCTCAACAATTATATTTGATACATCGACATGAGCTTTTTCAAGTGAAGAAACAGCAGCTTTTCCTTCTTCATCATTACCGCATGAGCCAAAAGCATAGCATTTTTCACCCATTAAAGAAAGATTGTATAAATCATTCCAATTGCATCCTCCGCCATCTTGTTTTATTAAATTCAAGTTATCATCATATATTTTATCTAAAATAATATCACCATGTGAAATAAATATTTTATCCATATTAAAATCTCCTAAATTCAAATACTATATTAATTATATATGAATATTAGCTATATTTCAAGTATAAAAATGTTATAATAAAATACTGCCTAAAAATTATGAAAATTATTTGAAAAATACGGCTATATATGATATAATTTAAAACGTAATATAAATCAATAAAAAGGATGTAGAAATTATGAAAAAGAAGCTTAAAAAATCTGAAGATAAGCTTAAGAAAGATTATAAAAATAAAAAGTCACTTTCAAAAATACAATCAAAAAGAATAGAAAATTATTCAGACGTAATAAAGGAAGTGCTAGAAAATTACGCAGAAGAAATAGGAGATGCAGTACTTAGGTATAACAAAACAAGTGCGGGAAAAACAATGGCACTTAGGCTTGTTAGGACTTCTACACAAAATACTCAAAATAGAAAAACACATCAAGAGATGGTAGAAGGGTTAGCTGTGGAAGCCGCAAAAAGATTAGGATTAAATGTGGAAACTGTTAGAATTATGGCTAGAAATCATGATATTGGACATACATTTTTTGGACATGGAGGAGAATGGTGGCTCACAGATATAGAACAAGAATTAGGAATTGGATGTACTGTGCACAATGCAGCACGGACCTAGAGAACTTATATATAGACATAGAATATATGATGAAATAATAGAAAGAATAAAAAATTTTAATCCAGATATTACAGAAAAAGAATGTAAAAGAATCAGAAAAAGTCTATGGCTTATATTTGATGGTATAAATTCACATAATGGAGAGCTTTCAGAAAATGAATTTAAACCAAATACAGAAAAAACAAAGAAAGATTTTGCAGAAGAAATTATGAGATGCCACACAGAACCGGGCTTTGATAAGAAAATAATGCCAGCAACTATTGAAGGATGCTTAATGAGAATGTGTGACAAAATAGCGTATATTCCTTTTGATATGATAGATGGTCTTAATGAAGGAATAATGGAAAAAATAGATGGCGATCATAGAAGAATTTTGATGCAGCTTGGAATATCAACTGAAGAAATAGATATGGCAAATAGTAAAAAAAGCTATGAAGGAATTGCGAGAAGGTTGCAAGTAACATTTTTAAAATCAGTAATAGAAAAAAGCTCAAAAAATGTAATAAGAATGGATGAAGTAACATCTAAACTTATGCATGAATTACGAAATGCAAATAATAGAGAAATTGTAAACCTTGAAGTTTTACAAGAAGATCAAGATATATATCCTACTGCTACTAGAATATTAGTTAATCAATTTGCAGATATAGTTGAGCAAGATATAGGTCTAGAAGAATTAAGAACACTAAGCTATAATAATGAGCCTGCACTTCAAGATGTAGAAAAAATAATGGCAAGATATAGAGGAATGCCAGATGAAAGATTTGTAAGCTATATGATGAGCACAACTAAAGAAATATATGAATTTAATGAAGAGGTAGTAAGAAGAACACATAAAGCTTCTAATAAAGCACAAGATATTAGTTTTGAGCGTAAATTGGCATTGAAATTTGCCACAGAATATTTATCAACATTAAATGATTTTGAGTTTTTAAGTTTAATAGAGCAAAAAGGACTTGTAACAGAAGAACAAAGTAAATCTTTACATAGAAAATATAAAGAAATTGGAAGAGAAGGTTTAATTAAAGAAAGCTATATGCAAGAAGAATGGAAAAAAATAGCTAAGGCACAAGAAGCATCAACAACAAAATTAGGAGAAAAAGAGGATGATGATTTAAGTCTTTAAAATTACAAAAGGAGTACATAAACTATGGAAATTTCAGGAATAAAACAAAATAATGAAAACTATACAAATACAAGTTCACTTGCAGCAGTACAAACTGCTAGAGTAGAAAATTATGCAGATGAGATAGAAGAAGCATTAGACATTCTAGAAGAATATGCTGAAGAAATACAGCCATCTATACTTTCATATAATAAATCTAGTGTTAGTAAAACAATGGCTTTAATACTATTTAGGAATTCATCACAAAGAGCACAAAATAGAAAAACTCATCAAGAAATGGTAGAAGGTCTTGTAAAAATAGCTGCAAAAGAATTAGGGTTGCATGTTAAAGTGGCATCAATTATGGCAAGAAATCATGATATTGGACATATGTTTTTAGGCCATGATGGAGAAAGATGGATATCAGAAGTAAAATCGAAAATGGGACTTGGCGTATATACTCACAATTCAACAGGACCAAAAGAATTAATATATAGGCATAATATTTATGATAATATAATTGATGAAATTAGAAGTTTTCATCCAGAAAAAAGTGAAGCAGAACTTAATAGGATAAAAAGAAGCTTATGGGTAATTATAGATGGAATAAATTCGCATAATGGAGAAAAAACAGAAAGTTCAATTGCTCCTAATACGAAAAAGACAGAAAAAGGACTTGAAGAAGAGATTTTGAGATGCCATACGGAACCAGGATTTGATAGAACAATTTCCCCTGCAACTCCGGAAGGATGTCTAGTTGCAATGTGCGATATTATAGCATATACTCCATTTGATATGGTTGATAGTCTTTATGAGGGATTACTTCCTGCTATTGAAGGAGAACATGCAAAGATACTATTAGAATTTGGAATAACACCAGAAGAAATAGCTACGGCCAATGCAAGAAAATACTATGATAAAGTTGCAAGAAAAGTTCAAATTACGCTTTTGAAATCTCTTATACAAAATAGTTCAAAAGACAAAATCGCATTAGATTTAGGAATGGCAGATCTTATGTATAGATATAGAAAAGCAAATCAAGATTTGATTTTTGGAGAAAAAGATAAGAGAGAATCTAGTGGAATTTATCCAAAGGCTATAGAAAAATTAATGATATATTATGCAAATATGATAGAAAAAGAAATTGGGCTAAATAACTTAAGAAAGATAAGTAAAAATAGATTCTATGCTAAAAGTTTAATGACTAGCTTAGGAAAAGGTGTAGATGAAGAATTTATAAGATTTATAACAGGCACAAACGAAGGAATATATGATTTTAATGTAAGAATGCTTTCAGAAGTTGGAAAAACGTCAGAATATGGAGAAAACATAAGCTTTGATAGAAAAATGGCATTAGAATTTGCAGCAGAATATTTATCAACACTTAACGATCATCAATTTTTAAAAATTGCTAAAAACAAGAGAATTATATCAGAAGCTGATAGTATATCAATAAGGGAAGAATACAGAAAAAGTGAAGAACAAGATAATGATATCCCAAATGTAGAAGAACCAACTACAGGTGAAAGATAAAGTTAGGAGAAAAATTGCATGCAGAGAAAACAAGATTATATTAGAAATTTTAGTATAATAGCACACATAGACCATGGAAAATCAACACTTGCAGATAGACTTATTGAAATAACTGGAGTTTTACCAGAAAGAGAAATGGAAGCACAGGTATTAGACAATATGGAACTAGAAAGAGAAAGAGGAATAACAATTAAGTCACAAGCTGTTAGAATGAAATATAAAGCAAAAGACCGGACAGGAGTATATATTAAATTTGATAGATACCCCTGGACATGTTGACTTTAATTATGAAGTTTCAAGGAGTTTAGCTGCATGTGATGGAGCAATTTTAGTTGTTGATAGCTCTCAAGGAGTAGAAGCCCAAACACTTGCAAATGTTTATTTAGCACTTGATAACAATTTGGAAATTGTACCAGTTATTAATAAAATTGATTTGCCAAATGCAAGACCAGATGAGGTAAAAAAAGAAATAGAAGATATAATAGGATTAGATACTAAAGACTGCCCTTGCATATCTGCTAAATCTGGATTAAATGTAGAAGAAGTATTAGAACAAATTGTAAAGAAAATTCCAGCACCTTCAGGAGATGAAGAAAACCCTACAAAATGTTTAATATTTGATTCATATTATGATAATTATAAAGGCGCAATAGCGCATGTTAGAGTAGTAGACCGGAAAAGTAAAAACAGGAGACGAAATTCTCCTTATGGCTGCAAATAAAGTATTTACTGTAACAGAAGTACGGATATTTTGAACCTGGAGAATATGTTCCATGCGAAGAAATTGTAGCAGGAGAAGTACGGCTATATTGCAGCAAGTATTAAAAATTTATCTGATATACATGTAGGAGATACTATAACATTAAACCAAAATCCAGCTAAAGAAAAATTACCAGGATATAAAAAGGTAAATCCAATGGTTTATTGTGGATTGTATCCAATGGATGGTAGTGATTATGAATTCTTAAAAACAGCTTTAGAAAAGTTAAAGTTAAATGATGCTGCTTTAGAATATGAACCAGAAACATCAGCTGCTTTAGGATTTGGTTTTAGATGTGGATTTTTAGGACTTTTACATTTAGAAATAATAGAGGAAAGGCTAGATAGAGAGTTTGATTTAAGTTTAATTACAACTTCACCTTCTGTTATATATAAAGTGCATAAAACAAATGGAGAAGTAATAGAATTATATAATCCGACAGAACTTCCAAAACCTCAAGAAATATCATATATAGAAGAGCCAATAGTAAATGCAGAAATACTTACGCCAAAAGAATATGTTGGTGGAATAATGGAAATATGCCAAAATAGGCGTGGAGTATATGTGGATATGAAGTATTTAGATGCAAATAGAGTAACTTTGTGTTATGAAATGCCTCTAAATGAAATAATATATGATTTTTTCGATATTTTGAAATCAAAAACAAAAGGTTATGCATCATTTGATTATGAATTTAAAGAATATAGGAGATCAGATTTAGTAAAACTTGATATACATGTAAATGGTGAAGCTGTTGATGCACTTTCTTTTATAGTGCATAAAGATAATAGCTATGCGAGAGGAAAGAAAATGGTAGAAAAGTTAAAAACTTGTATACCAAGACAACTATTTAGTATACCAATTCAAGCAGTAATTGGTGGAAAAATAATAGCAAGAGAAACAATATCAGCAATGAGAAAAGATGTACTTGCAAAATGCTATGGTGGAGATATTTCAAGGAAAAAGAAATTACTTGAAAAACAGAAAAAGGGAAAGAAAAAGATGAGACAAATAGGTAATGTAGAAATGCCTCAAGAAGCTTTTTTAAGTGTACTAAAATTAGATGAAGAATAATTACAAAGACTAAAAAACAAAATCAAATTGAGAGGAATGAAATTATTAATGAAATTAATTTGTGCTGATAAAGAATTTGAAATAAACCAAGGAGAAACTATAAGAGAAGCATTAAAAGAAGAAATAGAAAAAAGAGATAAAGAGATTATAACTTGCAGATTTAATAATGAAATAAAAAGCTTAAATTATGTACCAAAAGAAAGTGGAAAGGTAGAACTATTAGATTATACAAATACAGAAGGAAAAAGGGTATATGTAAGAGGAATAATGTATGTTATGGCAATGTCAATAAATGAAATTTTTCCAAATGCATTACTTACAATAAATTATCAATTGGACAATAGCATGTTTTGTACATTAGATAATATAGAAATTACTAAAGAAGTTTTAGAAAAAATTAAGACAAAGATGATTAAAATTATAGATGATGATTTACCAATAACTAAAGTAAAAATGACTTCAGAAGAGGCAAAAAAATTTTATGAAAAAGAGAAGGATTTACGAGGAATATTGCAAATAAGCCATGAGACAAAAGAAGTTGTTTCTTTATACTATTGTAATGATTATTATAATTATTTCTATGGAGTTATGCCAATTTCAACTGGTTTTATGAAAGTATTTGATATAGTAAAATATCAAAATGGATTTTTATTAAGATATCCAAGTAAAAAGAATCCTAAAAAATTACCAGAATTTAAAGATAATAAAAAACTAGCAACAACATTTCAAGAATATGAAGACATACACAAGGTATTAAAGTTAGATACAATATATAGATTAAATAAAAGTGTAGAAAAAGATGAAGGAAAAGAAACAATACTTTTAGCTGAGTCACTTCATGAAAAAAAGATCTCAGATATAGCAGATGTTATTAGTAAAGATAAAAAAATAAAAATGGTATTAATTGCAGGACCATCATCTTCTCGGAAAAACTACTTTTGCTAAAAGACTTGGAATGCAATTAAAATTAAATGGAATGAATCCAAAAACTTTATCAGTAGATAATTATTTTGTAGAGAGAGAGCAGAATCCAAAAGACGAAAATCGGTGAATATGATTTTGAATGTATAGAAGCTGTAGATTTAAAACTATTCAATGAACATATATTAAGACTTCTTTCAGGGGAAGAAGTAGAAATTCCAACTTTCGATTTTAAGTATGGACATAAAATGTTTAATGGTAACAGGATGAAGTTAGATGAAAATGATATACTTGTTATAGAGGGAATTCATTGTTTAAATGATAAACTCACAGAAGCAATCCCAAGAGATAAAAAATTTAAAATCTACATAAGTGCTTTGACAGTTTTAAATATAGATTATTATAACAGAATATCTACAACAGATACTAGAATTATAAGAAGAATAGTAAGAGATTATAATTTTAGAAGCTATTCTGCAAAAGAAACTTTGCAAAGATGGAATTCAATAACAAATGGAGAAAAAAAATATATTTTTCCGTTTCAAGAAGAAGCGGACATTATGTTTAATTCTTCGATTCTTTATGAACTTTCAGTTTTGAAAAATTATGCACTTCCATTACTTTCTGAAATTAGTAAAGAGTCTCCTGAATATGCTGAAGCAAAAAGACTTATAACTCTGTTAAATTATTTTAAAGGAATTGAACCTAAATTCGTTCCAGAAAATTCAATACTTCGTGAATTTATTGGAGGAAGTATTTTTGAATATTAAAATGCTAAACAAGAGGAGAGGATTGAAAATTGGGAGCTAAATTTACAGAAATTGATGAAGGGTTTGTTTGTGAACATTGTGGAAAGAAAGTAGAGCCATTAGGATATTCATGTCGCAATCATTGCCCAGAATGTTTATATTCAAAACATGTAGATATAAATCCAGGAGATAGAGAAGAAACTTGCCATGGACTTTTAGAACCAATTGATATAGAAATAAATTCTAAAAAAGGCTATGTAATAGTTTTTAAATGTAAAAAATGTGGAGCAATTAGGAAAAATAAAGTTGCAGAAGATGATAATATGGATATAGTATATGAAATAATTAAAAAAAGAGGCTATTAAAGCCATAAAACGAGGAGGAAAATATATTGAAGAATAATATTTTTAGATATATATTTATTGCAATAGCAATTCGGACTCATATTATGTGCGGTATATTACATTTATCATCCAAGTAATGAAGAAGATGAGAATTTAGTAAGCAAAGTATCAGAAGAACTTCCAGAAGAAAAATTTAATTTAAGACTAGGAATATCGAATTTAGATAATTTGAATCCAATTGTTTCGAAGAATCAAAATATACAAGATATATCAAAATTAATATTTGAACCATTATTTGATGTAGACGAAAATTTTAAGCTTAAAGCAATGCTTGGACGTGAATTTTCAAAAGCTGATAATAAAACTTATTTAGTAACTTTGAGAGATAATGTTAAATGGCATAATGGAAATAATTTTTCAGCACAGGATGTAAAATTTACTATAGATACAATAAAAAATTTAGGTGAAAATTCAATATATATGTCAAATGTATCAAATATTGAAAATACAGAAATTATAGGAGCAAATTTGATAAAAATATATTTATTTGAAGAAGAACCATTTTTTGAATATAATCTGACTTTTCCTATAATATCTTCTGCTTTTTTTGAAAGCGTAGAGGATATAACTCAAACTGAAAAAAATAATTTGCCTATGGGAACGCGGAAAATATAAGCTAGATTCTATAGATATCAACACTCAAATGAATTTAGAACTTAATAATTATTGGTGGAATAAGGATGAAGAATTAAAAATAGAGGATATAACAGTTAGAATATACGGAACAATTGCAGAAATGTATAATGCTTATAAACTTCGGAGGATTAGACTTAATTACAAGTCAGAGTTTAAATATAGAAGATAGTATTGGAACAATTGGCTCAAATGTAGAAGAAGGTTTTGGCAGAAATTTTGATTACCTTTCATTAAATTGTACAGATAATATTTTATCTAATAAAGAAGTAAGACAAGCAATAAATTATGCAATAAATAGAGAAGAAATTATAAATACAGTATATGCAGGTAAATATAAAACTGCAGATTTTCCTCTTAGCTATGGAAGTTATTTGTACAAAGAAAACAAAGAAATATTAACATTTAACCAAGATAAAGCAAAACAAATTTTGCAAGATAATGGATGGAATTATACAGGTGGTTCTTGGCAGAAAAAAATAGGTTATAGTACAGTAAGAATAAAACTAAATTTAGTAGTTCAAGCATCAAATGAGAGCAGAATAAATGTTGCAAATGTAATAAAAAAGAATTTAGAAGATATCGGAATACAAGTAAATATAACTTCAGCAAAAGATAATACATTCCAAAATTATTTAAAAAACAAGAATTATGATATGATACTAACTGGAGTTACAGTTCGGAATTTCACCAGATTTAAGTAGATATTTTGGAGAAGGCAACTTGGCAAATTATACAAATAATGAAGCTTCAGAAATTCTTAGAGAATTATATAGCATAACTGATGAGAAAATTCTAAAAGAAAAATATGAAAGACTTCAAAATCTATACGAAGATGAAAGACCATATATAGGCTTATATTTTAATAGAAGATCATCAGTATACGGAAAAGATATTTCTTTGAATATTCGGAAATAATTGGTTTAATGTATTTTATAATATAGAGGATTGGCATAAAAGAAGTTAGCGTATAATATTTAAAATATTATAAATTAATTGGTATAAAAAATTAAATTTTTTTAAAAAAATACTTGACAGAGTAAAAATATTAGGAATATAATAATAGCAAACATACGTTTATTAATTTCAAAAAATAAGAGGAGGAATAAATATGGCAAAAGAGAATAATGAAAAAAAACAAGCATTGGAAATGGCAATGGGACAAATAGAAAAACAATTTGGAAAAGGTTCTGTAATGAAGCTTGGAGAATATAAAGCAATGAATGTAGAAGCTATTTCAACAGGAGCATTAAGTCTTGATATAGCTTTAGGAATTGGAGGAGTACCTAGAGGAAGAATTATAGAGATATATGGGCCAGAAAGCTCTGGAAAAACAACTCTTGCATTACATATAATTGCTGAGGCACAAAAAGAAGGAGGAGAAGTTGCATTTATAGATGCAGAACATGCATTAGACCCAGTATATGCAAAGAAATTAGGAGTAGATATAAATGAACTTATAGTGTCACAACCAGATACAGGTGAGCAAGCACTAGAAATTGCTGAATCATTAATTAGAAGTGGAGCACTTGATGTTATAGTTGTAGACTCAGTTGCAGCATTAGTTCCAAAAGCAGAAATAGATGGAGAGATGGGAGATTCCCATATTGGACTTCAAGCAAGACTTATGTCACAAGCTTTAAGAAAACTTGCAGGAGCTGTTAATAAGTCAAAAACTGTAATAATATTTATAAACCAATTAAGAGAAAAAGTTGGAGTTATGTTTGGAAATCCAGAAACAACAACAGGAGGAAGAGCACTTAAATTCTATGCTTCTGTAAGAATGGATATAAGAAAAGTAGAAAATATTAAGCAAGATGGAGAAGTAATTCGGAAATAGAGCCAGAGTAAAAATTGTTAAAAATAAAGTGGCTCCACCATTTAGAGAAGCAGAGTTTGATATACTATATGGAAAAGGAATTTCAAAAGAAGGAAATATTTTAGATATAGCAGTTGGATTAGACATTATAGAAAAAAGTGGATCTTGGTTTAGTTATAAAGGAGAAAGAGTTGGACAAGGTAGAGAAAATGTTAAGAAGTATTTAACAGATAACCCTGAAGTAATGGCTGAAATTGAAGCTAAAATCAGAGAAAATATGAAACAAGCCTTTGAAAATTCTTTAAGTGAAGATATGCCAAATGAAGAAGATAATGATAACTTTAGTGATGTAGACTAAAATAGGTTTATAGGAGGCATAAATATAATGTACACACCAGAAGAATTTGATGAAGGAAAGACAAAAGTTTTAAAATATATCTTATATAAGAAAAGAACAGAAAGTGAAATAAGAAAAAAATTTATTCATACTATGGATGAAAATATGTTAACTGATATAGTAGAATACTTAAAAGAAGCACGGTTATATAAATGATAAAGAATATTTGAAAAAAATTTTTAATGAATATATGTCTTTAAAAAATATGTCGATAAGAGAACTAAAAAATAAAGTATATCAAAAGGGCATATATGTTGATGATATAGAAGATTATATAAGTGAAAATTATGAAAAGCTTTCAGAATATGAAAGTAATTCAGCTAGAAATCTTGCTGAAAAGAAAAAAAGTATGGAACCAGAAAAATTAAAGGCTTATCTTATGAATAAAGGCTTTGATATGGATTTAGTAAATAAAATTATGAATGAAGAGTAATAATTGTACTATTAATAAATACACTTGGAGGAGAAACAAATGCCAAACGTATTAGCACTAGAAACTAAGGAAATTCAAATAAAAATAGAAAATTTTGAAGGACCACTTGATTTGTTATGCCATTTAATCGATAAAAATAAAATGGATATATATGAAATTAACTTAAGTCAAATAACAGATCAATATATAGAATATATAAATAAAATGCAAGAGCAGAAGCTTGGAATAAGTAGTGAATTCATTATTATGGCATCTCAACTTCTTCTGATAAAATCTAAAGGATTACTTCCAAATTCTGATTCGGGAGATGAAGAAGAGCTTACAGAGGAAGAGTTAATTAGAAGAATTGTAGAATACAAAAAATATAAAGAAATTACAGCTATATTAAAAGAAATGTATAATAAATTTTCAGATACTATATTTAAAGAGGAACCTGAAAAAATTAAGCTTCCTAAACAAAATTTGGAAAAAAACTATGAAAGTACATTAATACCTGAAATTTATGAAAATATTCTAGAAAGATATAATGTAAGAAAAAATGTTAATGCTGCAAACATTGAAAAAATTGCAATTCATGATACATATACAGTAAGTAGTAAAGTAAGAGAAATATTTAGAGAACTTATAAAAAAGCCAAAATTTGTATTTAATAAAATGTATACTTTGTCTAGATGCAATAAAGCAGAAGTTGTAACAGCATTTACTGGACTTCTTGAATTATCAAGAAGAAGTAAAGTGGAGACAAATCAAAATGAGCTGTTTGGAGATATAACAGTATCAAAAAAGAAAAAAGTAAATGTAGGTTAGTATAATTTTACAGAAAATGGTAAAACTAGAAATATAACGAAAAGGAGTATAAATTTGTTATGAAACTAGTTTTACTATTTTTTTGTTGCTTTTTAATATTAATTTTTCTTCTCCTTTTGCTTATAGTATTTTCTAGCATAAAATTAAATATAAAAAAATTTGATATTTTATATGTTAAAAATGAAAATAAAGCAGAAAAAACGAATAAAGAAATTTTAGCATATTTAGAACTTTATTTATTAGGAATTATAAAAATTGCGAAAGTAAAGATTACAAAAGAAAGATTGAAAAAATTAAAAATTAAAGGTGATTTTAAACAAATCAAAAAAGATATAAAATTTGTAAGAGTAAACCATATAGTAAAGCTTTTAAAGAAAGTTAAGGGAAAGGTAGAAAAAGCAAATATAAATATAAAAATTGGGACAGATAGTATTATGCTTACAGCGTACTTAGTTGCAGCTGTAGCTTCAGCAATAGGAATAGCATTTGGAGCTACAAATGCTAAAAATAGTACTTTTTCAGTAATGCCTTTGTATAATTCTGGAAATTATATAAAAATTAACCTAAATTGTATAATTAGTGTAAAAATAGTACATATTATTTATGCAATATATATTTTGTTAAAAAGAAGGAGGAAAAATAATGGGCGAACATCCAATAGAAGGTCTTATGATTACAGCTATGAATAGTATTCAAGACATGATAGATGTTAATACAATTGTAGGAGAGCCAATAGAAACAAGCAATAATGTTGTTATTATTCCTATTTCAAAAGTATCTTTTGGCTTTGCAGCAGGTGGTAGTGAATTTAAAGGGGAGACAGTAGATGAGTATTCCAGAAAAGAAAAGGAAGAACAGGTACAATATAGATTGCCGTTTGGTGGTGGAAGTGGAGCAGGAGTAAATATAAATCCGATTGCTTTTTTAGTTGTGCAAGATAAAAATGTAAAATTGCTTCCAGTAAATCATTGCTCACCAGTAGATAAACTTTTAGATTATGTACCTGATGCAATAGATAAATTAAATAATTTAATAGATAAGAAAATGCAAGAAAAATGTGATGAAAAGACTAAAAAGCAAAATCAAAAAGAAGATATAAATTATAGAGTAACTGAAACAAATAAGACACATAGATATGAAGAACCTAAAGAAATGAAACAAGAAAGGGTAACACACACAACACCTAATAGACCAAAACCAAGAAAGGGTAGACCAAAAGCTCAAGAAACATATGAATATGAATATAATGAAATTCCTGATACAGATGATGTAATAATTGATGTAGATGAAGTTCCAGATGATTATGATGAGCAAGACGAATAAATGTAGATTTATAAGAATATAATATACAAATTAAGGACAAACATTGGAGGAATAAATGGTTGTAGATGTTGGATATATAAAGAAAGTTACAAAAAGATTATTAACTTTATTTCTTACCTTAATTGGTATTTACTTAGCTTTCAAAATGGCAGTGTTTTACATGCCATTTTTGATTGCGTTCATAATAGCATTAATGGTAGAGCCACTTATAAAAATGCTATCTAAAAAAACTAAACTAGAAAGAAAACCATGTGCGATAATTGTTCTAGTAATAGTTTTTGCAATAATTGTAGGACTTCTAATTTGGGGAATTGGAGCAATAATTGATGAAGGTATGTCTTTATTAAAAATGCTAAATAATTATGTTGGAGACGGCTACCGGCTATATAATGAACTTAATAGATAATTTAAGATTCAATGAATTTCAAATTTCTGATGAAGTAAAGAATATTCTAAAAAATTCTATAACAAGTTTTTTAGACCAAGCATCAATATGGGTTACGAATTTTCTAACATCTTTTATATCAAAAGTATCTTCTATTGCAACAATAGGAATATACACTGTTATAACAATACTTGCGACTTATTTTATATGTGCAGATAGAATATATATTTTAGATCAAATAGAGCACCATTTTCCAAAGGATTGGGTAAAAAAAATTGGCAAAAACATAAGAAAAATTACAAAACTCTTGGGAGGTTATTTAAAAGCCCAAGTAATACTTATATTAATTAATTTTGTACTTGTGTTAATACGGATTAATTTTATTTAAAATGTTTGGACAAAATGTAAAATATCCATTACTCATGGCACTTCTTATTGCTTTTGCAGATGCACTTCCAATAATTGGCTCCGGCACAATTCTAATACCATGGGCTGTAGTTGGTTCAATACAAGGAGATATAAATCTTGCAATTTGTTTAATTGTGTTATATATAATTATAACTATTGCAAGACAATTGCTAGAACCCAAAGTAGTTGGAAGTCAAATTGGAATACACCCAATATTTACTTTAATTGCAATGTATACAGGATATAAATTCATTCGGAATTCTTGGTATGTTTGTGCGGACCAATTATTATAATTATTTTAAAACCAATATTTGAGACATTGATAGATAAAGGAATTGTTAAGACTTTATTTGATAAGAGATAAAATATAGCTAATATATTATTCAAACGGCTAGAAACAGCTTTTAAATAATACGAAAAATGAGGGGGAGTAGCCCCTCATTTTTCGTAATCTTATAACATATGAAAGTAAAATGCAACTGCTATTATTAAAAACAAGAGAAGTAGAAGGCATGTAGCAAATAGACAGATCCATATCAAAAGTCTTTTCCTTTCAGAAGGAACTTCGCTAGCATTTCTTTCATGGATAAGTGATATACATATCCATGAAAACAATCCGAATAAGAATACAAATAATACTTCCTCCACAAGCAATAAGATTTTTGTTTCCATTTTTCATTCTCCTTTATTGATGTAAAAAATATCTATGTTAAAACCAAAAAGCAAGAATAAGTTATCTTACTAATTAGCGTAAGAAAAATAAAGCAAATGCAAATTAGCATTTTAATAATATTATTATAGTAAGATAAACATAATTTGTCAAACAAAAAATATTCGTTGAAAAAATGCTAAATTTATGATATTATATAATAAATTAATTTTGGAGGTAAAGTATAGTGCTTGATATATTACTAGATACAATAATTGATAGTTTGAAATTATTGCCATTTTTATTTATTGCTTATCTAATTATGGAATATATTGAACATAAAATTAGTGATAAGTCAAAAGAGAAAATAAAAAAATCAGGTAAATTTGGACCAGCCATTGGTAGTTTTTTTGGAATATTTCCACAATGTGGCTTTTCTGCTGTTGCAACAAATTTTTATGCTGCTAGAATTATAACACTTGGAACTTTAATTTCAGTATACTTATCTACATCAGATGAAATGCTTCCAATACTTATTCGGAAGGGCAGTTCCAATAAGCACAATACTTGCAATACTTGCTATAAAATTTGCTTTTGGAATGGTTTATGGATTTTTGATAGATTTAGTTTTAAGAATAAAAAATAAAGGAAAAAATGAAGAAGAAAAAATAGTAGACTTATGTGAAGAAGAACATTGCCATTGTGAAAACAGCATAATTAAGTCTTCTTTAAAACATACAATCAACATATTTTTATACATATTTATATTAACACTGGTCTTAAATATAGTTTTTGCAGTAATAGGAGAAGATACACTAAAAAATTTAATTTCAGGAAGAACAATATTCGAGCCAATAGTAGTTTCATTAATTGGTTTAATTCCAAACTGCGCATCATCTGTTATAATAACAGAGCTATATTTATCAGAAATAATCAGTTTTAGCTCTCTTATTGCAGGACTTTTAGTAAATGCAGGAGCAGGACTTTTGATATTATTTAGAATTAATAAGAATATAAAAGAAAATATAAGAATTGTCTTGATTTTGTTCGTGCTTGGAGCACTAACGGGAATTGTTATGAATTTTATTTTATAAATTTATTTGTAAATATAGAGAAAAGGTGAAATCGCAATAAACTTGCCATTTCACCTTTTTAAGCGCTATTATTTAGTTAATCAAAAAAGATACATTTTCATTGAAACAATACATACTATTAAAAGTATGATAAAAATTCTGCTTGTATTTTTTTTCTTTTCTTTTTGGTCTTTTGAAAATACGATTTTCCACACACAATAGTGAACTTCAATATAAACAAGTATTATAAATATTATAAATAACACGCTTCTCATTTTTTATTCTCCTTTATTGATGTAAAGATATTTATGTAAAAACCAAAAGTAAGAATAATATTTCTTACTAATTAGTATAAGAAAAATAAAACAAATGCAAACTAGCATTTTACCGATATTATATTATCACAATTAACATAATTTGTCAAACCAACAAAGTTTAATACAATTGAAATAATATGTAAAGTACCGTAAAAAATTATAAACTGAATAATGAAAGAAAAAATATTAAAAAAATAACAAAAAATACTTGCAAAAAATTATATTTATGATACAATAAAAGAAAATTTGTTTGCTAAGGAGAAGAAAAGAATGATCGCATATGTTAAAGGAAGCCTTGAGATGAAGCTAAATAATGCTGTTGTAATCGAGGCAAATGGAGTAGGATACAAAATATTTATGGCACAAAATGCTATAGATAAAATTGGAAATATAGGAGATATTGTAAAAGTACATACTCATTATCATGTAAGAGAAGATGAAATAAGTTTATATGGATTTTTAACAAGTGAAGAATTAAATATGTTTGAATTACTTATTTCAGTTAGTGGAATTGGTGCAAAATCAGCACTTACAATACTTGCTAATATTGAGCCACATAGTTTTGCAATTGCAGTAATTACAAATGATGAGGCAAGGCTTACGAAAATACCTGGAATTGGTAAAAAAACAGTTGCAAGGATGATAGTTGAGCTTCAAGATAAAATGAAAAAATTAGATTTAGAAGATGTAACAAGTAAAGAAGATGGAAAAGTTCTTAAAGTTAGCCAAAATATATCTGAAGCTATGTCAGCTCTTCAAGTTTTAGGATATAACAGAAAGGAAATTGAAAGAGCTTTTGAAAATCAAAAATTTGGTGACTTAAGTGTAGAAGATATTATTAGAAAAGGACTTAATTTATTAAGCAGAGATTAATATATTTTTGAAAGGACAAAAATATGGATTTAAATAAACCTTTGGCATATAGAATGATGCCAAAAACATTAGATGAATATGTTGGACAAGAGCATATTTTGGGTAAAGATAAAATTTTATATAGAACAATAAAAGCTGATAGATTATCTAGCATAATTTTATGGGGACCTCCAGGATGTGGCAAAACGTCTCTTGCAAAAGTTATTAGTAATACAACAAAAAATAAGTTTTATAAGTTAAATGCTGTAACGTCAGGAGTCTCAGAAATAAAGCAAGTAGTAGAAGAAACTCAAAATTTACTTTTAAATCCATCAGGAAAATCAATACTATTCATTGACGAGATACATAGATTTAATAAATTACAACAAGATGCGCTTCTTCCGTTTGTAGAAAATGGAACAGTTATATTAATTGGAGCAACAACAGAAAATCCATATTTTGAAGTGAATAAGGCTTTAATTTCGAGATCAATGGTATGCAAATTAGAACCATTAAGTATAGATGATGTTTTTAAAGTTTTAAAAAATTCATTAGAAAGTGAAGAAGGACTTAAAAGTTTTAATGTAAAAGTAGAAGATGAGACTTTAAGAAAAATTGCAGAAACAGCAGATGGTGATGTTAGAAATGCTTTAAATGGATTAGAAGTTGCAGTTCTTACAACTAAAATGGACGAAAATGGTTTTATTGTAATTACTGATGAAATAGCAAAAGAAAGTGTACAAAAAAGAAAGATAATTTTTGACAAAAATGGAGATAGCCATTATGATAATATCAGTGCATTTATTAAATCTATGAGAGGCAGTGACCCAGATGCTGCAATATTTTATTTAGCAAGAGCAATTGCAGGAGGAGAAGATCCAATGTTTTTAGCAAGAAGAATTGTAATTGCAGCTGCTGAGGATGTTGGAATGGCAAATCCAAATGCACTAGTTGTTGCAAATTCTGCAATGCAAGCCGTAAATATGGTAGGAATGCCAGAAGCAAGAATTATACTTGCAGATGCAGCTGTTTATGTAGCAACTTCTAAGAAATCAAATGCAGCATATCTTGCAATAGACAAAGCTTTGAGTGATGTAAAAACAAAAGATACAGGAGAAATACCAATGCATATAAGAAATGCACCAGCTACTCGGAATGCAGGAATTCGGCTACGGAGAAGGGTATAAATATCCTCATGACTATCCAGGACATATTGTAGAGCAACAATATTTGCCAGATAAAATGCTAGGTACAAAATATTATATAAAAGATGATACAGTAGAATAATTATATATAATAATTATTACCTTTGCATTATAAGTATTTATTAATTTACTCAACTCGTCTTCCTTCTTTTGCTGTCATCTTTTCATATTCCTTACACTTTATTTTATATTCCATTTGCATTGTCATATATCTATAATACATATATGCTTGTTCATATTGGAGCATAGGATTAAACATAGGGTCTTTATACATATCATTCATATTAAAATCTCCTAAATTATCATATGGAGAATAATTATTTTGAAAATCTTTATCCATAAATAATCAGCCCTTTCTTTATTTCTAAATTTTATTCTGGGAAATTAGCTTTTATGAATAAAATAAACTTTATAGAATAAAGATATAAAGAAAAAAATGAAAATGTAAAGTAATCTATGAAAAAATAGATTATAAAAATAGAGGAGGGGATTATATGAATTTTAAAGAAATGGGAACAGAAAATTTGATAAAAATTTTTAAAGGAATAGCAATATCTTGTATAGTAACAATTGTTTTATTAGTAATATATGCAGCACTTCTTACATATACAAACATACCAGAAAATACTATGATGCCAGTTATTATAGCTATTACAGCAGTTAGCATTTTAGCACGGAAGTGGAATACGGTGCAGGTTCTATCAAGAAAAACGGAATAATAAATGGTGGAATAATTGGATTAGTCTATATTTTAATATTATATATTTTATCAAGCATACTTGGAAGTGGATTTGCTTTAAATACATATTCTTTAATAATGATTGCAGTCTCAATTGCAGCTGGGGCAATTGGTGGAATTGTACGGAGTAAACTTGAGGTAAATTAAATATAAAAGAAGTCCTATATATTATTAATATATAGGACTTCAAAAATTTTAATAAATTTATTATTTACAAATTATTAAATAAAGTTTTATGCATTTTTTGCTGTTTCAGCTAATTTTGCGAAAGCTTCTGAATCAGAAACTGCAATTTCTGCAAGCATTTTTCTATTTATAGAAACATTTGCTTTTTTAAGACCTGCAATTAACTTACTGTAAGTTAATCCATTTTGTCTAGCAGCAGCATTAATTCTGGTTATCCATAATTTTCTAAAATTACTCTTTTTGTCTTTTCTACCAACATAAGCATACATACCAGATTTCATAACAGCTTGTTTAGCCATTCTAAATCTATAATGTTTTGCTCCATAATAACCTTTTGCTTGTTTTAATACTTTTTTATGTTTTTTACGTGTTATTCTAGCTGTTTTAACTCTTGCCATTTTAAATTCCTCCTTAAATATTAATTATCATATGGTAATAATCTCTTAATTCCATGTACGCAAGTTTTATCTGCGTATGCATCTTGAATTTTACCAGTTTTTCTTTGTCTACTTGTTTTATTAGCAAGCAAATGTCTTCTGTTAGATTTTGTTCTTTTTACTTTTCCAGTAGCTGTCATACTATATCTTTTTTTAGCAGCTTTGTTTGTTTTAAGTTTTGGCATAATATTTTCCTCCTTTAAAATTGATAATTATAATTTCTATTTATTTAATGAAAAAATTATAAACATATTTTTACCTTCGAGAGAAGGTTTCTTTTCAGGTGTTGCAATATCTGAAAGTTCTTCTATAAACTTATTTAAGATATCTTCCCCTTGTTTTACATAATTTAATTCTCTTCCTCTAAAGCGTACAGTAATTTTTACTTTAGAACCATTTTCTAAAAACTTTCTAGCATTTTTTACTTTGAAGTTGAAATCATGTTCTTCAGTATTAGGTGTAACACGAAGTTCTTTGACTTCATAAACTTTTTGCTTTTTCTTAGCTTCTTTTTCACGCTTAGTTTGTTCAAATTTATATTTACCATAGTTCATAATTTTACAAACTGGTGGTGTAGCATTTGGAGAAACTAAAACTAAATCTAAATCTTTTTGAGTTGCAAGTTCTAAAGCTTTATTAGATGACATAATGCCTAATTTTTCTCCATCGTCGCTTATAACTTGGATCTCATTAAAGCGAATTTGTTCATTAATTGGTAATTCTTGTTTTATAGTAAAAACCTCCCTTATATAAAAAAACAGATTTGCCAAAAAACAAATCTATCCACTAATATTTATAAAACTAAATATAAATAACCTTTTTCCTTTATTTAGGTTAAGGTGAGAAGTGGATGACTTCTTCTTAAGCACAACTAATATTATACACTATTTTAAAAAAAAGTCAAGACAAAATTAAAAAAATATACGATTTTACTGGACGAAAAGCAAAATTTGTAGTAAAATATTTATAAAAATAGTTGTATAGCAAAAAAATGTATGTGTTTTTAGAAAGGATATTAAAATATGAGATTTATAAATATTGGTTATGGAAATATAATTGCAATAGACAAAGTAATATCTATTATAACACCTGGTGCTGCACCTATAAAAAGAATGGTACAAGAGGCTAAACAAAATGGATTAATTATAGATCGGAACAACAGGAAGAAAAACACGTTCAGTAATTGTAATGGACTCAGGGCATATAGTACTTTCTGCGATACAACCTGAAACAATAATAAGTAGATTAAATAAAGAAAACATTGATAAGGAGGATGATTAATTATGATGGTAGAACCAACAGTTAGTGAGCTTTTAGATAAAGTAGAAAACCGCTATGAATTAGTTATTGCAACAGCAAAAAGAGCAAGACAACTTGCAAATGGGGAAACAGCTCTTACAAATAAAAAGGAAGCATCACCAGTAACTTTAGCTGCAGTCGAAATCGAAGAAGATAAAGTATATGTTGTAAAAGAATAGTATAATGTTAGAAGGGATGGACTATATGTTAGTTATATTATCAGGAGTTGCAGGAGCTGGAAAAGATACTATAAAAAAAGAAATAATAAAAAGGATGGAAAATGTTGTATCTATTCCTTCTATTACTGATAGGCCTGTAAGACCACGGAGATGTTCCTGGAGAAACCTATATTTTTGTAAGTACGGATGAATTTAAAAAATTAATTGACGAAGGAAATTTATATGAATTTGATATCCATCATAATCACTATTATGGTGTTCCAAAGAAACAACTAAATGAAAGACTATCTCAAGGCAAAGTAGTTATAAAAGATGTAGATGTAAATGGAACAGAAAACTTAGTAAAAATTTTAAGCAAAGATATGAAAGTTATAACAATATTCCTAAGAGTTCCTAAAGAAGAACTTAGAAAAAGATTAGAAGAAAGAATTGATAAGCCTGACGAAAAGGAAATTGAATTAAGACTTAGTAGGTTTGATTTTGAAGAATCTAAAATGGATAATTATGATTATGTAATTGAAAATACAAATCAAGAAGAAACAATTAAAAAAGTAATGGAAATAATAAAAACAAACTTAAGCCCCAATTTTTAATTGGGAAATAGTTGCCTTATAAATGAACACAAAAAAGTGTTTATTTATAAGGCAGCTATTTTTTTACTTATCACTTTAGAAATCTTTCAAAAATACTTGAAAAATGAACATATTATGATATAATATAAACATAATTTTTTTAATAAGGAGTTGACATATGACACCACATAATGAAGCTAATATAGGCGATATAGCCAAAACTGTCTTAATGGCAGGAGATCCACTTAGAGTAAAATATATTGCAGAAAATTTTTTAACAGATTATAAATTAGTTAATACTGTTAGAGGAATGTATTGCTATACAGGTACTTATAACGGTAAAAAAATTTCCGTTATGGCACATGGAATGGGAATGCCAAGTATGGGCATATATGCATATGAATTATTTCACATATATAATGTAGATACAATTATTAGAATGGGATCATGTGGAGCAATTACAGATGATTTAAACTTAAATGACCTTATTTTAATTGAAAAAACATATACAGAAAGTAATTATGCTTATAGTTTTGGCAATGAAGAATGCCACATTGCATATCCAAGTGAAGAAGTAAATAATACAATTGAAACTACTGCATCTGAAAAGAACATAAAATATGTAAAAGGTACTACTCTTTGCACTGATTGCTTTGACTGGTATGTACCAGATAAATTTGCACAAATTAAACGTGCCCCAAAAGATCTAGAATTAATTGCCTCAGAAATGGAAGCTTTTGCTTTGTTTTATATTGCTAAAAGAGAAAATAAAAAAGCAGCATGTCTACTTACAGTAGTCGATATACCAAAAGATGAAAAAGGAGTGTCAGCAGAAGAAAGAGAAAAATCATTAAATAATATGATAATACTTGCACTTGAGAGTGCATTAAAAATATAAAAATAAGGAGAGAAAAGAAATGGAAAAAGTATATATTTTTGGACACAAAAATCCAGACACAGATTCAATAACATCAAGTATCGTATTAGAAAATTTAGAAAGAAAATTAGGAAATGAAAATGTAAAAGCATACAAATTAGGAAATGTAAATAAAGAGACTAAATTTGTATTAGATTATTTTAATGTACAAGAACCAGAGACTTTAGAAAATCTAGAAGAAAATGCAAATGTAATGTTAGTAGATCATAATAGCTTTACACAAAGCTCCGATGGAATTGAAAATGCTAATATTTTAAAGGTTATAGATCACCACTGTATATCAGGATTTGAAACAAAATTACCATTATATTATTTAGCAGAACCAGTAGGTTGTACAGAAACAATTTTATATAAACTATATAGACTAAATAACGTAGAAATAGATCCAAAATTAGCAGGACTTATGGTTAGTGCAATAATTTCAGATACTTTACTTTTAAAATCTCCAACATGTACAGAAGATGATGTAAAAGTAGCTAAAGAACTTGCAAAAATTGCAGGTATTGATTTAGAAGGATATGGAATGGAAATGCTAAAAGCTGGAACAGATTTAAGCGATTTTACAGCAGAAGAATTAATAGAAATTGATTCGAAAAAGATTGAATCAAATGGTGTTAATATTCAAGTTGCTCAAGTAAACACAGCTTCTATTGAAGAAGTTATGAAAGACCAAGAAGAACTAGAAAATGCTATGAATAAATTTATAGAAGAAAATAATATAGATATATTTATGCTATTAGTTACAGATATAATAAATAGCGATTCTGAAGCAATTGTTCTAGGAAATAGAGTAGACATAGCAGAAAAAGCATTTGATAGAAAAGTAAACAATAACAGAATCTTCCTAGAAGGAGTTGTATCTAGGAAAAAACAAGTTTTCCCAGTTTTAATGGAAAACACATAAATTAAATAAGGAGGTTTTTTAAATGTCAAATTTAAAGGTTGATTTAAGTAATGCAAGTGTTAGTATGGAGGACATTTTAGAATATAAAGAAGAGGTTAAAGAAATCGACAAAATTTTACGTAAAAACCCAAATGATGAAAATAATTTTTTGGGATGGATAGAACTTCCAACAAATTATGATAAAGAAGAATTTGAAAGAATAAAAAAAGCAGCAAAAAAAATACAAAGCGATTCAGAAGTGTTTGTTTGTATAGGAATAGGAGGATCTTATTTAGGAGCTAGAGCAGTAATTGATGCATTAACTAGTACATTTTATAATTGTACAAAACAAAGTACTCCACAAATATTTTATGCTGGAAACAGTATAAGCTCAACATATTTAAATGAATTGATAGAAGCAATAGGAGATAGAGACTTTTCAATCAATGTAATATCAAAATCTGGAACAACAACTGAGCCTGCAATAGCTTTTAGAATATTTAGAGAAATACTAGAAAATAAATATGGAGTAGAAGAAGCAAGAAAAAGGATATATGTTACAACTGATAAAGCAAAGGGAGCTTTAAAACAATTATCAAACGAAGAAGGATATGAGACTTTTGTAGTTCCTGATAATATTGGAGGAAGATATTCCGTACTCACTGCAGTAGGACTTTTGCCAATTGCTGTAGCAGGAATAGACATTGAAAAATTGATGCAAGGAGCAAAAGATGCTGAGGACAAATATTCAGATAATAATTTAAAGTATAATGAATGTTACCAATATGCAGTTGTAAGAAATATATTATATAAAAATAAAAAAGAAATAGAATTATTAGTTAATTATGAACCTAAAATGCATTACTTCACAGAGTGGTGGAAGCAACTATTTGGTGAGAGTGAAGGAAAAATGCAAAGAGGAATTTTCCCTGCTGGAGTAGAATTTACAACTGATTTACATTCAATGGGACAATATATACAAGAAGGAAAGAGGCATCTTATTGAAACAGTTATAAATATTGCTGAACCAAAATCAGATATTACTCTAAAAAAAGAAGAAGACGACCTAGATGGAATAAATTATTTAGCAGGAAAGACTATGGACTTTGTAAATAAAAAGGCAATGGAAGCAACAGTTGAAGCTCATGTTACTGGAAAAGTTCCAAATATAATTATAAATATAGACAAACTAGATGAAAAAGCATTAGGACATTTGATATATTTCTTTGAACTTGCATGTGCTATGTCAGGAAGTATATTAGGAGTTAATCCATTTAATCAACCTGGAGTTGAAGAATATAAAAAGAATATGTTTAGATTACTTGGAAAACCGGGATATGAGAATAAATAAATATATTATTACTTCCAAACAATAGAAAAAAACGAATAATGTAACAATAAATTAGCTTAAAGGAGTGGAAAATTTTATGGAATATTCAAAAAAAATAGATCAAAAATGGCAAGAAAAATGGAAAAAAGAAAATTTATATAAATACGATCCAAATGCAAAGGGAGAAAAATTTTATACTATGGAAATGTTCTCTTATCCTTCAGGTGCAAAATTACATTTAGGACATTGGTTTAATTTTGGACCATCTGATTCTTATGCTAGATTTAAGAAAATGCAAGGCTATAATGTATTTCATCCAATGGGATTTGATGCATTTGGACTTCCTGCTGAGAATTATGCAATAAAAACAGGAATACACCCAGAAGATTCAACTTTAAAAAATATTGATACGATGAAAAAACAATTAGATGAAATGGGTGCAAATTATGATTGGGAGTATTCTGTAGAAACATGCATGCCAAATTATTATAAATGGACTCAGTGGTTATTTACAGTTTTATACAAAGCAGGTTTAGCATATAAAAAAGAAGCTCCTGTAAACTGGTGTGATAGTTGTAAAACAGTTCTTGCAAATGAACAAGTCGTAAATGGAGCATGTGAAAGATGTGGAACTATTGTAGAAAGAAAAAAATTATCACAATGGTTTTTCAAAATTACAGATTATGCAGAAGAACTATTATCTGGATTAGACACAATAGACTGGCCAGAGTCAACTAAGAAGGTTCAAATAAATTGGATTGGAAAATCTGAAGGAACAGAAGTTAAATTTAAAGGGGAAAATGGAGATTTTGAATTTAGCGTATTTACTACAAGAGTAGATACAATTAATGGTGTAACATACGTTGTTGTTGCACCTGAAAGTGAATTGGTACAAAGAATAACGACAAAAGAGCAGAAATCAGCAGTTGAGGAATATATAAAAGAAACTTCAAAACTTAATGAAATAGATAGATTATCAACAGAAAGACCAAAAACGGGAGTATTTACAGGAGCTTATGTTATAAATCCTGTAAATGGAGATAAGGTACCTGTATGGATTGCAGACTATGTATTAGAGGATTATGGAACAGGAGCAGTAATGGCTGTACCTGCACATGATACAAGAGATTTTGCTTTTGCAAAAAAATATAATCTAGACATTAAAACTGTAATAACATCAAAAGATGGCGAAAATATAGAATTACCTTTTACAGAAAAAGGTGTTTTAATAAATAGTGGAAAATATAATGGCTTAACATCAGAAGAAGCAAAAGAGAAGATAACTGAAGATCTTGCTCAAAAAGGAGAAGGAAAGAAGAGCGTAAATTATAGATTAAAAGATTGGTTAATATCAAGACAAAGATATTGGGGAGCTCCAATTCCAATTATTTATTGTGATAAATGTGGAACTGTTGTTGTTCCAGAAAAAGATTTACCAGTATTACTTCCATATGATGTAGAATTTAAACCAGATGGTGAATCACCACTTAAAAAATCTAAAGAATTTATGGAATGTACATGTCCAAAATGCGGTGGAAAAGCTACAAGAGAAGCTGATACATTAGATACATTTGTATGTTCTTCTTGGTATGAATTAAGATATCCTAATGCTAAAAATGATGAAAAAGCTTTTGATAAAGATATAGTAAATAAAATGCTTCCAGTTGATACTTATGTTGGAGGTAAAGAACATGCAGCAATGCACCTAATATATGTAAGATTTATTACAAAAGCTCTACGTGATTTAGGATATTTAAACTTTGATGAACCATTTAAGAGATTAGTTCATCAAGGTATGATTTTAGGCCCTGACGGAAATAAAATGAGCAAAAGTAAAGGAAATACAGTTTCTCCAGAAGAATACATTGAAAAATATGGTGCAGATGTATTTAGAATGTATTTAATGTTTGGATTTGATTATAGACAAGGTGGACCTTGGGATGAAAATGGAATAGATTCAATGGTAAGATATTTTTCAAGAATCGAAAGATTAATTGAAAATGCAAATGAATATAAAGGTAAAAATAGTAATTCTGATATTGGATCAAAAGAAAAAGATCTTCTTAGAGTTAAAAATCAAACAATAAAAGAAATGGGTCAAGATATAAACGATTTCGGATTCAATACAGCTATTGCTAGAAGTATGGAGCTTTTAAATAAAATAAATGAATATATGAGAGAAAATGATAAAGTAAATGAAAGTTTACTTCTTGAAACTGTAGAAACATATATAAAATTGATTGCTCCACTTGCACCACATTTTTCAGAAGAATTATGGGAAAAATTAGGACATACAGAGTCTGTTCATAAAGAATCATGGCCAATTGTAAATGAAAAAGATTTGAATGGTGGAACAAAAGAAATTCCTGTCCAAGTCAATGGAAAATTGAAGGCAACTATTACTGTAGATGCTGATATAACTCCAGAAGAAATGCTTGATGAGATAAAAAATTCAAAACAAGTTAAAGATATATATGAAAAATACACAGTTAAAAAAGAAATATATGTACCAGGAAAGATATATAATTTAGTTGTAGAAGTTAAAAAATAGAGAGGAATGATAAATTTTGAATTTGCCTAATAAATTAACTATAATGAGAATATTACTAGTTATAGTAATGGTTGTAATATCAGTTTTAGACATAAAAGGAATATTATTTGGAGTTGAAGTAAAGTTTTGGCTAATAAATGTAATTTTTATCATAGCTTCTATAACAGATAAATTAGATGGATATATTGCACGTTCTAGGAACTTAGTTACAAATTTTGGAAAGTTCCTAGATCCAATCGCAGATAAAATTCTTGTTCTTGCCGCAATGCTTATATTAGTTGAAAGACAGATGCTTCCAGCTTGGATTCCAATATGCGTACTAACACGTGAATTTGTTGTATCTGGTTATAGATTAATTGCAGTAGAGCAAGGAGGAAAAGTTATAGCTGCTTCAATTTGGGGAAAACTAAAAACATTAACTCAAATGCTTGCAATTATTTTAGCATTTATAAATATTAACAATACAAATATATTCTTTAATTTCGCATCAGGAAATTTAACAGGATTAGAACTTTGGCTAAATGTTATAACATCAATATTAATGCTTATATCAGTATTTGCAACAATTTTTTCTGGATGGGACTACGTAAAAGGCGGAAAAGATTTATTTAAAGATAAATAATTTATAAAACTTATGATACAAGGAGTTTATATGGATAAAGAATATGCAAAGAAGAGAATTGCAGAATTAAGAAAACAGACACAATATTATGCAGATAAGTATTATGATGAAGATAAACCAGAAATATCAGACTTTGAGTATGATATGCTTATGGTAGAACTTAGAAACTTAGAAAATGAATTTCCAGATTTAATAGATAAAGATTCTTTAACTCAAAAAGTTGGAGGACATGTAAAAGAAGGTTTTGAAAAGGTAGAGCATGAGGTACCACTTCAAAGCCTTCAAGATGTTTTTTCAATAGAAGATTTAAGATTATTTGATGAAAGAGTAAGAAAAGATACAGGATTAGAAAAAATAAATTATTCTGTTGAAGCAAAAATAGATGGATTATCAGTTGCGATAGAATATGTAGACGGAGAACTTGTAAAAGGAGCAACACGCGGAAATGGTCAAATAGGTGAAGATATAACACAAAATGTAAAGACAATAAAAAATGTTCCACAAAAACTTAAAGAAAAAGTAAATATAATAGTTCGTGGCGAAGTATTTATTTCAAAAGAAGATTTTGAAAAAATGAACGAGGAACAAGAAATTTTAGAAGAAAAAACTTTTGCTAATGCTAGAAATGCAGCAGCACGGTTCACTTAGACAATTAGATAGTAAAAAGACTGCAAAAAGACCACTTGATATTTATATATTTAATGTACAAAGATTAGAAAATAATCCATATAATTCGCATTATGAGCAACTTTTGTATCTAGAAAGACTTGGTTTTAATGTAGAACCTGTAAAAAAACTATGTAAAGGAATAGAAGAAGCAATAAAGGAAGTAGAAAGCATAGGGGAAAGAAGAGAAAGTTTAACATTTGGTACTGATGGAGCAGTTGTTAAAGTAGATGACTTAAAATTAAGAGAAGTATTAGGTACTAATTTTAAGACTCCAAAATGGGCAATTGCATATAAATATCCACCAGAAAAAAAGGAAACAATTTTAAAAGATATAATATGTCAAGTACGGAAGAACTGGAGCAATAACGCCAATGGCAATATTAGAACCAGTTAAACTTGCAGGATCAACAATTTCTAAAACGACGCTTCATAATGAGGATTTTATAAAAGAAAAAGATTTAAAAATTGGAGACCATGTAATAATTCAAAAAGCTGGAGATGTTATACCTGAAGTAGTACAAGCTATTAAAGAAAAAAGAACAGGTAATGAAAAAGAGTTTGTAATGCCAGATACTTGCCCTGTATGTGGTGCACCTGCTGTAAGAGAAAAAAATGAAGCAATAAAAAGATGCATAGGGATTGAGTGCCCTGCAAGAAATTTAAGAAATATTGTGCACTTTTCATCAAAAGCTGGAATGGATATAATAGGACTTCGGTTATGCTATTATTGAGCAATTAATTGATAAAAAATTATTAAATGGAATAGAAGACATATATTATTTAAAAAAAGAAGACATTGCATCTCTTAAAAAAAGTGGAGATAAATTTGCAACTAATTTAATAAATGCAATAAATGATAGTAAAAATAACAATCTAGATAAATTAATTAGTGCACTTGGAATAAGACATGTTGGAACAAAAGCTGCAAAAGTTCTTGCTAAAACTTATGGAAGTATGGAAAAATTAATGAAGGCTGATATAATTAATTTAAGCCTAATAGATGACATTGGAGAAATTACTGCAAAGAGTGTTCATGAATTTTTTGAGCAAGAACAAACAATACAGTTAATTCAGAAATTAAAAGATGCTGGAGTAAATATGAAGAACATTGAAGAACAGAGTAAAGAGGGAGATGGTAGATTCCAAGGTATGACATTTGTTCTAACAGGTGCTCTTGAAAAATATACAAGAGATGAAGCATCTGAGATTATCGAAAAATTTGGAGGAAAAACTTCTGGATCTGTTTCTAAGAAAACAAGCTATGTATTAGCACGGAGAAGAAGCTGGAAGTAAACTTACAAAAGCAGAAGAACTTGGAGTTAAGATAATTAGCGAAGAAGAATTTGAAAAGATGATAAATTAAGGGAGGAAAATATTT
The DNA here is from genome assembly GCA_947584805.1 of uncultured Clostridia bacterium. Taxonomy (GTDB): domain Bacteria; phylum Bacillota; class Clostridia; order TANB77; family CAG-508; genus JAAWPK01. The sequence continues at coordinate 51,807 of CANPWU010000003.1, forward strand.
GGAAAACTATACTTTTGATGAATTTGAAGAAATTTTAAATAAAGGTTATCAAGTTTACTTTACTTATTTAAAAAATAGATATATGATATTTAAAACTACTGAAAATTGCTATACACAAAAGCTTATACATGTTGGTCAAAAGAATCCTCCTGCCAAAATGGCAATGGTTACAAAGAAATATTTAATGGAAATATATCCGTTTATGGAAGATATGGAATATAAATATATAGAGCAATAATATAATAGTATATATCAATTTAAAGGAGAGAACTTTAAATATATGAGTATACTAGAAATTTTGATTATCGGAATAGGTCTTGCAATGGATGCCTTTGCTGTTGCAATTTGCAAAGGCTTATCTATGAAAAAATTAGATTTAAAAAAAGCTTTAATTATAGGTTTATATTTTGGAATATTCCAAGCGTTGATGCCAGGGCTTGGATTTTTATTGGGTAAAAGCTTTGAGAGTTTTGTAACTGCAATTGATCATTGGATAGCTTTTGCACTTTTATTATTTATTGGCATCGATATGATAAAAGAAGTATTTAACAAAGAGCAAGAAGCAGATGATGATGTAAGCTTTAAAGCAATGAGTATTTTAGCAATTGCAACAAGTATAGATGCATTAGCAGTTGGAATTACTTTTGCATTCTTAAAAGTAAATATAATAGAGGCAACACTAATAATTGGGATTATAACATTTTTAATTTCAATATTAGGTGTGATAATTGGAAATAAATTTGGAAGTAAGTATGAGAAAAAAGCAAAATTTTTAGGAGGAGCAATACTTATAATCATGGGAATAAAAATTTTGATAGAGCATTTATTTTAAGAAAATTCACTTGACAATTACAAACCTTCGTTCTATAATATTATAGGTGGTGATGATTGCAAATGGAAAGACAAATATTGCATATAGATGTTAACAATGCTTTCCTAAGCTGGACAGCGGTCGAAATGCTTAAGGCGGGAGAAACATTAGATATAAGAACAATTCCAGCAATCATCGGAGGGGACGAAACAAGAAGAGCAGGTATTGTGCTTGCAAAAAGCATGCTGGCTAAAAAATACGGAATAAAAACAGGAGAAACGATATATTCAGCAAAGAAAAAATGCCCTAATTTAAAAGTATATCGAGGATGCGAATACAGAGTCTATAGAGAATATTCCAATAAGTTATATAATATGCTTTTGGAATATACAGATAAAATTGAAAGATTTAGCATAGATGAATGCTTTTTAGATATGACAGAATATCTTGCAGGTAGTACTCTTCTTGATAAGGCAAAAGAAATAAGTAAAAGAGTAAAAGAAGAATTTGGATTTACAGTAAATATAGGAGTAGCACATAACAAATTACTCGCAAAAATGGCATCAGACTTTGAAAAACCAGATAAAATACATACTTTATTTGAAAATGAAATTGAAAATAAAATGTGGACTCTTCCAATTTCAGAATTATTTATGATAGGAAGAAAAACTGTGCCAAAGCTAAATCAAATGGGAATAAAAACAATAGGAGATCTAGCAAAAGCTGATAAAAAAGATATAATAAAAAAATTTGGAAAACATGGAAGTTTAATATGGGAATATGCTAATCGGAATTGATGAATCAGAAGTTGTGTATATTCATGAAAAACCAAAAAGCATAGGAAATTCTGTTACTCTTCCACAAGATATAAGAGAAAAACAAAAACTTGAAGAAATAGTACTAGCTCTTACAGAACAAGTGACATATAGACTAAGAAAAAATGAACTTTTAACAAGTACAGTTAATGTTCAACTTAGAACGAGTGATTTTAAAGATTTTTCTCATCAAAAGAAATTAAATAGCCTTTTATCAAATACCAAAGAAATATATACATGTGCAAAAGAGCTATTAGATGAGATGTTTAAGCCTGGAATGGCAATCAGATTAGTAGGAGTTAGAGTAGATAATTTAACAGAAAAAAATGAAAAACAGTTATCATTATTTGACACAAAATCAAGTGAAAAGCAAGATAAATTAGATAATACAATAGATAAATTAAAAGATAAATATGGATATGACTTTATAACAAGAGCAGGAAATTTAAATGTAGATGATATAGTAAAAATAAGGGGAAAAGAATAAATTAAGGAGGTAAATTATGATAAAGACACTTGCAAGATATCTTAAAGAGTACAAAAAATATGCAATACTTTCTCCAATTTTCGTAGCATTAGAATCGATAATGGAGGTAATAATTCCATTTTTTATGGCTTATTTAATCGATAATGGAATTAATAAAAATGATATAAACGAGATATGGAAAATAGGTGGAATATTAGTTGTATTTACAATTTTGTCAGTTATTTTTGGAATATTATCAGGCAGGTATGCATCTAAAGCCTCAACAGGCTTTGCAAGAAATTTAAGAAAAGGTATGTATTATAACGTACAAAACTTTTCATTTTCAAATATAGATAAATTTCAGACAGCTAGTATAATAACGAGACAGACAACTGATGTTACAAATGTTCAAATGGCATTTCAGATGTTAATACGTATTGCAATAAAAACACCTGTAATGCTAATTTCTGCTCTTATCTTATCTTTTGCAATAAATAAAGAGCTATCTTTAATATTTTTATTTGTAATGCCATTTTTAGCAACAGGCTTATATTTTATTGCAACAAAGGCACATCCAATATTTGAGAAAACATTCAAAATATACGATAAATTAAATGAAAATGTACAAGAGAATGTTAGAGGAATAAGAGTTGTAAAATCTTTTGTTACAGAAGATAAAGAAATAGAAAAATTTGAAAATACTTCTAGAGATATATTAGAAAGTTTTTCAAAAGCTGAAAGATTAGTTGCATTAAATCAACCACTTATGCAAATTTGTGTAAATACAGTTATAATACTTCTTGCATGGTTTGGAGGAAGATATATAATAAGCGAAACATTAACTACGGGAGAACTTACAAGCTTAATCTCATATGCTATGCAAATACTTATGTCTCTTATGATGCTTTCTATGGTTCTTGTTATGATATTAATTTCTAGAGCTTCTGCAGAAAGAATTGTAGAGATATTAAAAGAAGAAAGTGATATAACAAACAAAGAAAATCCAATAACAGAAGTTAAAAATGGAGATATTTCATTTGAAAATGTAAGCTTTAGTTATACTAAAGATAAAGAAAAACTTTGCTTAAAAGATATAAATGTAGATATTAAATCAGGAGAAACAATTGGAATAATTGGAGGAACAGGAAGTTCAAAAACTACTTTTGTACAATTAATACCAAGATTATATGATGCAACAATTGGAAAAGTAAAAGTAGGAGATGTAGATGTAAGAGATTATGATTTAAAAGCTCTTAGAAATCAAGTTGCAATGGTTTTACAGAAAAATGAATTATTTTCAGGAACAATAAAAGAAAATTTGCGTTGGGGAGATGAAAATGCAACAGATGAAGAATTAGTAAGAGCATGCAAGCTTGCACAGGCACATGATTTTATTGAGAGCTTTCCAGATGGATATGATACATACATAGAACAAGGAGGAACTAACGTATCAGGAGGCCAAAAGCAAAGATTATGTATTGCAAGAGCATTGCTTAAAAAACCTAAAATATTAATTTTAGACGATTCTACATCAGCAGTTGATACTAAAACAGATAGTCTAATTAGAAAAGCATTTAAAGAAGAAATACCAAATACAACTAAAATAATAATTGCACAAAGAATTTCTTCTGTTCAAGATGCTGATAAAATAATTGTATTGGACGGCGGTAAAGTGAATGGAATAGGTACACATGAAGAATTACTAGAGAAAAATGAAATTTACAAGGATGTATACTATTCACAGGTGAAGGGAGGAAACGAAGATGAAAAATAACGAAAATAAAGCTCCTAGACCTAAATTTGATAAAGGAACAATAAAAAGACTTTTTAATTATGTAAAACAAGGAAACAAATTAAGACTTTTAATTGTTGCAATTTGTATAGTAGTAAATACTATCGCAACAGTTGCAGGTTCATTGTATTTGCAAACCTTGATAGATAAATATATCGTACCATTAATTGGAACTACTAATCCAAATTACATGACATTAATTACACCAGTAACTGTAATGATAGGAATATATACAGTTCGGAGTTATAACAATATTTTTCTACACAAGATTTATGGTAAAAATATCACAAGGAACATTGAAGACTATTCGTGATGAAATGTTTGAAAAAATGCAAAGATTACCAATTAAATATTTTGATACACATACACATGGAGATATCATGAGCCATTATACAAATGATACTGATGCATTAGAGCAAATGATAGCTCAAAGCTTACCACAACTTCTTGCATCTTTCATTACAATAATAACAGTATTTGTTGCAATGATTGCATCAAATTGGATGTTAACTTTAGTTGTAATTTTTATTCTTATTTTTATGTTGATTACTACAAAGGTTATTGCTGGGAAAAGTGGAAAATACTTTATGGCACAACAAAAAGCAGTAGGAAAAGTAAATCGGATATATTGAGGAAATGATAAATGGCCAAAAAGTTGTAAAGGTATTTTGTCATGAAGAAAAAGCAAAGGAAGGGTTTGACAAAATTAATGATGAATTATTAGAACATTCATATAAAGCACATAAATTTGCTAATATATTGATGCCAATATTAGTTGCACTTGGAAATTTACAATATGTACTTATCGCAATTGTTGGTGGAGTCATGATGACAAATGGAATTAGTAATTTATCAATAGGACTTATTGTATCATTCTTGCAACTTAGCAAAATTTTCTCAAGACCAATAGGACAAATATCACAACAGTTAAATTCAATTGTTATGGCACTTGCAGGAGCAAATAGAATATTCATATTAATGGATGAAGAACCAGAAAAAGATGATGGATATGTAACTCTTGTAAATGCAAAATATGTAGATGGAGTACTTACAGAAACTGAAGAAAGAACTGGAACTTGGGCTTGGAAACATCCACACCATGACGGAAGATTAGAATATGTAGAAGTAAAAGGTAATATTGAGATGCATGATGTAGACTTTGCATATGAAGAGGGAAAAACTGTATTACATGATATTACTCTTTATGCAAAACCTCGGTCAAAAAATTGCATTTGTTGGCGCAACAGGTGCAGGAAAGACAACAATAACAAATCTTTTAAATCGTTTCTATGATATAGAAGATCGGAAAGATAAGATATGACGGAATAAATATAAATAAAATTAAAAAAGATGATTTAAGACGTTCACTTGGAATGGTACTTCAAGACACAAATTTATTCACAGGCACAATAAAAGATAATATTAAATACGGAAAAGAAGATGCAACAGATGAAGAAGTAATTCAAGCTGCAAAACTTGCAAATGCTCATAATTTTATAGAAAGATTACCAAACGGCTATGATACTTTCTTAAGCGGAGATGGAGCAAGTTTATCACAAGGACAAAGACAACTTTTAGCAATAGCAAGAGCAGCGATAAACGATCCGCCTGTTATGATATTGGATGAAGCAACTTCTAGTATTGATACAAGAACAGAAAAAATCGTACAAGATGGAATGGATAAGTTAATGGAAGGAAGAACTGTATTTGTAATAGCTCATAGATTATCAACAGTTAGAAATGCAAAAGCAATTATGGTTTTAGATCACGGAAAAATAATTGAAAGAGGAGAACACGATGAATTGATTGCACAAAAAGGAACATATTATCAATTATATACAGGTGCGTTTGAATTGGAGTAGGAAGATTAGATAAATTACTATATAATGTGGTTATAAAGCAAGTTTTAAGCCTACATTTGGAAGTAATATATTTAATTTGACTCGTTCCTTGTTGGTCGTCTCGTAGAGGACTGTAAGAAACTTCGTTTCAACAGCCTCTACCTCGCTTCCATGCTACGCGTCACTTCGTAAATTAAATATATTACTTCCAAACGGTTTGAGTACTGCTTTTAAATTAAACACACTTTATTTACAAATTTTGTACTTGACAGAAATATAGTTTATATGCTAAAATATATATGTTTTGAGGCCCCTTGGTCAAGCGGTTAAGACGCCACCCTCTCAAGGTGGAATCATGGGTTCGATTCCCGTAGGGGTCACCAAAAAAATAAATATATTGGGCCGTAGCCAAGTGGTAAGGCAGTAGACTTTGACTCTACCATGCGCTAGTTCGAATCTAGCCGGCCCAGCCATAAATGTAAAAGTGTAATATTATGAAAAATGAAAAAGAAACTTAGTAGAAATATTAAGTTTCTTTTTTATAAGGATATAAGAAAAAATATGTAATATTACAAAAATATTACATATATATTAAATCTTGTCGAAATACATTAAAATGTAAATATAATATGTTATAATTATAAACAATTACACAAGTGATTAAGAATATATAAGATAGGGGAAAATGTTATGAAAAAATTTTTAAAGGTTGTATTATTAATATTATTTTTAAGCTTTATAGTTTTATTTCTTTGTCAAACAGAAGCTAAGGCAGCAACATTAAAAAAAATAACTACAATGGAGGAATTAAAAACAGCTTTTGGAGAAACAGCTACTATTAATGGAAATATTCTTATGTTAAATGAAAATGTTACAATAACAGATGAAATGATAATAAATATTAACAACCAAGAAATAGTAATTGATTTTAATGGAAAAACTTTAAAAAGTGAAATGCTAACAATTCAAAGCAAAGTTACTTTTAAAGATACTTTGGGTGGTGGAGGAATGCATTTTCAGAAAATGTATGGTGGTGTTATGGTAGAAAAAAATGCTGAACTTATAATTGATAATGGTAAATTCGAAGATAGTGGAGTTAATTATATGTTTATTATAAAAGGCAAACTTGTAATAAATGATGGCGATTTTATTTCTACTGAAAATAACCCAGATGATCACTATAGAGCAATGATAGAATTATACAGAGAATCCGAAACCACAATAAATGGTGGGAACTTTGTTGATACAGATAACATTATAAGTAGTAATATGGGAAATTATAAATTAACTATTAATGGAGGAAATTTTAAGGGAACAGGAGAACATGCACCAATCGAACTTTCTGCAGTATACCCATATCTTGTTAAAGATGATGTCGAATCATCTGTTTTGCCTACCGTTGTTTTTAATGATTGCAATGTAGAAGGAAAGAAAGTAGCAGTGTTTATTACGAGTGGAACATCGGATGAAAAATTATTTAATAAGAGTGATAAGTCTATAATATTTAATGGTGGAACATATAAATGTGTAGAACGGTGGATTTGCTGTTGAAATAGCTTCAAATTTATATGGATATGGATATTTTAATCCAAGTGAGATTGAGATAAATAATGGAACTTTTGAATCATTATCAGAATATGGACGGTGCAATGCGATTAGCTATTTATGATGGAAAATTTTATATGCTTGGAGATGTTTTGCTAAATGGTTATAAAGGTGAAATATATGGACATACAGAAAGTGGAAAATCTCAATCTTCGTATACAATGAGAAAAGTAGTGGTAGAAAATAAAAAAGTTATATTAGCCACTGGGAAAATATCAATTTTTCATGTAATAGCTGTTTTAGGCGATTCTGAAAATACTAATGCAGAAACGATTATAAAAGAAGATTCTAATACAAACATAAAGCTTGAAGCATCTAGTGATATAATACCAGATAATACAACAATTGAGGTGGCAGAAATAACATCAGGCGAAACATTTAACAAACTAAAAGACACTTTAGTAGGAATTAAAGATTTTAAAGTATTTGATATAACATTAAAATCCGATGGCGCAAATATACAGCCAAACGGAAATGTAAAAATAAGTATTCCAATTCCAGAAGGTTTTGACGCTTCAAGGTTAGTAATATATAGATTTGAAGAAGATGGTAGTAAAACAGAATATCAAGTAAAAGTCGAAAATGGTTATACTACTTTCGAAACAGATCATTTTTCTACATATGTATTAGGTGAAATAGCAAAAATATCTAATGAAACTCAGGATAAAACAGACCAAAATTTAGGAGAAACAACAACAGGGAAAAATAATGATCAATTACCACAAACAGGAGAAGAAACTAATCCATTTGTTAGTTGGTTATCAGCAGTAACTGCTCTTGCAATTTTATGGCTTGGTTCTATGGTAATAATTGATCACGAAAAGAAAAAGATTGCAAAAAAATAAATCAATAAATTAGAAAAAAGGGAGCAATGGTAATGGATAAAGATAAAAAAATGATTTATTTTTTGATTTCCTTAATAATCCTCTTATCTATAATCTTGCTTATAAAAATTAAAACAATGCCAAATTATGATCCTAAAATATATAATGAAATATACGATGAATATGAAGATATTTTTGGAGAAAATAATAATGAACAATATGATAGGGATAGTATGCAAAATATAAAAGAAAAAAGTAGTATTGCAGAAAAACCTAGTAATTCTACGACAGTTGTAGGATTATCACTACAAAACAATACAGAAAAAGGTAATGTGATTGGAAAAATAAGTATTCCTAAAATAGGTATAAATTATCCAATTATAAAAGTAACAACAACAGAATATCTAAAAATTGCACCAACAAAATATTGTGGGCCAGAAGTAAATGAAATACGGAAATTTAGTTATAGTAGGTCATAATTATAAAAATGGACAATTTTTCGGAAATTTAAAAAAAATAGAGAAAGAAGATGATGTATTTCTTATTTCAAGTAAGGGTAGTGCTAAAATGTATAAAGTATACGATAAGTACTTAGTAGATGAAAAAGATATGAGATGCACAGACCAAGAAACAAATGGCAAAATTGAATTAACATTAATTACTTGTGATAAGGATAGTACCAAAAGATTAGTGGTAAAATGTAGAGTAGAGGATTAATAATATTCTTTTACGTTTTATTACTATTTTCAACAAGGACCGCTCAGCCCCAAAGAGTTCCCATTTGATTTTTTTAAATCGTAAGAATTTACATAAAGGTATTGAAATTTACATAATAATGTGATATTATATTTAAGTAATTTTGGCAAATGCCAGTGTTAAAATAAACCTATAAAATTTATATTTTAGGAGGAAAAAAATGAAAGAAAAGCGGTATCTTTATGACAAAATAAAGACAAAGAAATTTACAATCGTATTTTTTATTATCTCTGCAATATTATCCACAATATTTATAACTGTAGCAGCAATTCATGATGTTCCACTTGAAAGGAAATACAGCGATAGTAGCTACAATGATATCTTAACTATTGCGAATGGAATTTTGAACGGAGCAAATATCACGGAGATTGAAGAAATTAATGTACCTGGTAAAGTGAGTCTATTGGATGTGACAAAAGAAAAAGAAGGCGGCTGGACATATAGATTCGAATACAAGAAGGATGAATATAATCTTTGCCATTCTAATTGTCAAATCTATAGATTGACAGTTAATGCAAATGGAACATTAATAGATTCAAATCCGAATATTTCATCAAAAGAGGCTTTTATGCAGGACCAGCAAATCAATATGTTGATACAGATTACAATATTGGATGTGTTAATTGCTATAATTATTGGAGGCTTAGCTTATATATTCTTGATAGGAATCAGTTGGGCATATAAAGAAAATAAAAAAGACGAAAAATAAAACCGCAAAAATTTCATAAAAATGAGGGCTATTCTACAAAATAGAACCCCTCATTTTTTTTTAAATAGTTCGAAATAAAATATTGCTTTTTTTTTATTTTTATGAAATAATTAATAAAAGACTAATGATGAGGAGCCATAAATGGGAATAGAAGAATTAAGGAAATTATTAAAGAAATCTAATAATAAATTTAGTATATTTAATGATGAAAACATATTTAATAAATATGTTTGTACTATACAAGAAGTTTTAGATCTTTTAAAAGACTTTTTTTCTAATGCAGAAATATTAAAATTATTCGAATTCCCACCATTTCAAAATCTTAAAACTATAAATAGACTTGCAATAATGACGATTATTACAGATAGCGAAGTAATGCTAAAAATGCTAAAAAATGATATAATAATGAGAGAAATAGAAGATTATCAAATAGTCGATTTAATTCAAACTAAATTAAGTGATGATTGTAAAAAACAAATATTATATGATAGAGAACTTTGTGAAAAACGTGGACTTACTGCATATGATTATGAAAAAATTATTTCAAGTATGAGTGTACAAAACATAGGAGAAATTCTCGAGGATACAGAATTAGTTACAAAAGCCGTAAAACTTGAAAATTATCAAATATTTGAATTAATACAAGTATTGCCTGACGAAGATAAAAAATATAAATTAGCTATAGAATATAATTTACCAATGTATTATTTAACAGAGCTTATAAAAACATTTAAGGCGGCAAAGAAGACAGAAATAATCTTAGAAAAAGATGCTTTTTCAGTATATGATATAATTTTAGGAGAAAATGTCTCACTAAATGTAAAAGACATATTAGTATCATATGATGTTGAAGAATTAAAGGAATTCTTATCTCAAAATAAGCAGTTTTGTGAAGATAGACACATTTATCCATATTCAATTGTTAGCAAAATGGATGTGAGTAGACAGGTAGAATTTGCTTCAAGATTGCAGGAAATGGATTTAACTCTTGTAGAAAAACAAGAAGTATTAGCTATGCTAAGTGAAGAAGCAAAAGAAGAAATTGATAGCTCTGAATTTCCTAAGGAATTAAAAAATGCAATAAGCATGCAAAGAAACAAATTCGGCGATAGAATTAAAATAGATTTTGAAAGAGATTTAGAGGATTATAGAGGATTAGATAGAGTAATTTCTGTAAATCCTACTGAATTTACAGATGAAAAAAGAAAAAAGTTTATAGAATTATGCCATATTTGTCCGAATATGGCAGTATATAATTTGATAAATGATATAGCATCATTTTATTCAACAACTAAAGAATATATAGAAGGAGAAGAATGGATAAGTTCAGTACTTGATAAATTAGAACCAACATATTCAAAGCTACAGAAGATAGCTGTAATAGATAATGCAATAGGAAAGAAAATAAGTTATTCTCCTGACTTTGCTACAGAAGTATTTAATTCAAATAACTGTAGAGCTATATGGAGAATAATCAGTTCAGGTTATGGAATATGCAATGGAATAGCAAGTCTGGAACAATATATGTTTAATAGAGTAGGAATAGAAAGTAAGCTTGTAAGTAGTGGAAACCATTCTTTTTTAAAGCTAGATGATATAGAATTGCCACTTGAAAATGGTGAAATTGTAAAAGGAAATACAATATTAGATCCAACTTGGAATTTGGTGCTACATAGATTTGAAGGAAAGCCTTCGCATTTCTGTATAAACTATGAACAAGCAAGAGCAAGTGATATAGATCCAAAAGGAAAAGATAGAAAGTGCCATAAAAATGATGAACAATTAAAAAATGCAACATTAAGTCTTGATACACCTTCTTTAAGAAAACTATTTGCAAGTGTTGGGTTAGCTAATAAAGAAGGAAAATTCCCGGTAAAGGAAACTATTGAATTATCAAAAGCAATACATCAAACTTTTGCAAATAATCCAAGTGAAAATATTAATAAACAATTTTTATTGCTTGCAAAAGTATGTCCTGAATTTGCAAAATGTCAAAATGAAAGTATGAAGTTTTTAAGTGATATATTTTTAGATGATGAAAATTTACAGTACAATAGGTGTGTAGTAAATAGGGTTTATGATAGAGCAGATGCAGAAAGAAGACCAATTATGTATGTTTATATAGATTCGGCAGAGTTAGGTAAAAGATTTTACTTCGCAGATAAAGAAGAAGGAAGATTTATAGAACTTTCGCCAGAAGAATTTACTAAAAGATTTGAATGCTACGATAAAGATTTAGAAGAAACAAAAGGAATAAGACCATGGGAAGAAGCACAAGAGCAGATTAAAGAAGATAAAGTATCACAAACTCCAAATGAAATAGCAAAAGCAGGGGAGGGAACAGATAGATGAATTTTTTTAGAAAAATAGCAAATTATATAAAAAATATATTTATTAAAAAAGAAAAGGTACAAGTATTAGAAGCTCCAAAGCAAGTTCAAAAATCTTCTGAAAAACCTGACTTTATTAATTCTTTGAAAGTTACAATTAAAGAAAAAAAGGAAAAGAAAAAGGTAGAAACTCTAATTTGTGAAGGAGATGGACTAGGAATACAAAAGAAGATAAGTTATTAATATATTATGCTATTAAAGTAAAACAAAAGATGTCGCAACTTCCATTTTATGTTAGTTGCAACATCAATTTTTTATACAAATCTATTTAAATTTCCTGTTGTATATCTAGGTCCTTCTAAAATTTTACCATCCCTTACTGTTTTTATAATGTTATTTATTTCAGGAATCGTTTCTTCTAATATATCAATACGAGCATAATCAATATTCAAATCATCATATTCTATAGAAAGAGTTTTTGAATTATATATATTTGATATACTTTGAAAATTATTTGGAATTACTTTAAATAAATATCCCATTCTATCTCTTAGATAATAACTATTGTTTTCTTTACATTTACTTTTGCAAGTAGGATAGCATCCATTCGAACTACCAAGCAAGCAATATTTTGCAGCCATAACTTTAAGTTTACCATAAACAATAAGTTCTTTATCTACAGGAGAGGACATTTTCTGAATATCTATTTTATTAAGCTCTGGAGATAAAGTTATAGTATTTATGTTATTTTTTGATAATTCATCCAATGTATAGTCATTAAATATATTCAAAGTATAGTTTGCAATAAAGTCAAGATGTTTATATCTTTCGTTTTTAGTAAAATCTAATTGACCAATACTCGAAAGCACAATTCCTTTAATATCATATAGGGATAGAGTTGCAGTGATAAATATGTCCGATAAATTTAAAAAGTTCAAATTTATTACTGTTGGCAAATATATGTATGAATCGAATTTAGAAGTTATTACTTTAATTGCATTTCTATTCTTACTATTTCTTAAACAACGAAGTGGAATGTACACTCTATCAACATGTTCCAATTTTGAATAATCAAAATCTGGATTTATTTGAGAAAGCAACAATGATATTTTAGTATTAGAATATGGCTTACTATCAAAAGACTTTTCTTTTACTTCTATAGGAACTCTTGTAAATCTACGAACAACCATAGCTTGCATTTTTTCCAATATCTCACGCCTTAAAGCATTTAGAGTACTTAAGTTCGATATATATAAGTTATCATCCAAATCTATATCAATTTTCGAAAATTCATATGGAGTATCATTAGTTTTCGAAAATTGAGCAATAATTTTTTCTTTAGTTAGAGGCTGATTTATGGCATGTTCTGGTATAATATCAGAATCTATATTTACACTTATATTTTTATAGTTATTATATTCTTTTGCAGGAACAACAGAAACTGAAATCGGCATATTTTCTTTAACTACGATGCTACAATTTAATTTTATTTTCTTAAATTCTTTTCCAGAAAATGTAGGCTTAATTGAATCTGATAATCTTTTACTTGTAATTTTAAATATTTTGTCACCTGGGCTAATATTTCCTTTCATTCTACCTATTGTAACCATTTCATTATTACAAGCAAATGGTATATTTTTATCTTGAAACATAAGCTCAGAAATTCTATATTTTGTGGGTTCATTTTCAAACGTAATCGAGTCACCAAGAGAAATTCTATCATTTAAATTCAATGTGACATGACCCTTTTTAGGATTATAATTAGAAACATTACCTATATATATTCCCATGTTATTAGGTTTTTCTTTAAATACTAAATCAAGGTTAGGCTCTTTATTAAAATGTCCAGTAGAAAAACCACCTCTATTGAACACTTGACGTAGAGTTTCTAAATCTTCTTCATCAACTTCATAATCTTTTCCAGATAAATATAAATCTATATATTTTCTATAAATTTTTGTGACAATTGCAACATATTCTGGGGATTTTAATCTACCTTCAATTTTAAAACAAGAAACTCCTGATTCAATTAAATTAGGAATATATTCAAGTCCACACAAGTCACGAGGACTTAAAAGGTAACCTTTATCAATAACTTTGTCATTTTCTAATAATTCATAAGGAAGTCTACAAACTTGAGCACAATTACCACGATTACCAGAACGTCCACCTATCATACTTGACATTAAGCATTGACCAGAATAGCTGAAGCAAAGAGCACCATGAATAAAAGTTTCTATTTCAATATTTGAGTTTCTACATATGAAATCAATTTCTTCTAAAGAAAGTTCCCTTGCAAGAACAACTCTTTTAAAACCCATACGTTCTAAAGTTTTTACGCCATCTAAATTATTAATTGTCATTTGGGTACTTGCATGAATAGGAAGTTTTGGAAAGTGTTTAATTAAAGTTGTAGCAAGCCCAAGATCTTGAACAATAATAGCATCAACACCATATTCATAGGCCTTTTGAGCAACAGAAATTGCTTCCATAAATTCTTCGTTTTTTATCAAAATATTTAAAGCTAAATGAACTTTTACATTACGAATGTGAGCATAATCTATAGCTTTCTTTAATTCTTCTAAAGTAAAGTTTGTTGCAGAAGATCTAGCACTAAAAGAAGAATAGCCAAGATATATTGCATCTGCACCATTTTGTACAGCAGCTTTTACACAATCAAAATCACCTGCTGGTGATAGGAGCTCTATTCCTTGTTTCAATTTTGGTTCGACCTCATTTCTCTTAAAATAAATTTATATAAATATTGTATCACAAATATGAGAAAAATCATAGTATAATGTAGAAACTTTTATAGATTAAATTTTTTATAAAGTGAAAGGAAGGTAAAGTATTATGCCAGAAGAACAAAGAAATTATGGAGACCAAAGAAATTGTGGCTGCGGAGGAAACGGCTGTGGAGGAAACGGTTGCTGCGGAAACGGACTTAGTGGATTATTTGGAGGCTGTGGCTGTGGTGGTAATAGCGAAATATTATTTTTCTTAATAATATTCTTATTATTATTTACAAACTACGGATGCTGCAATAATTAATTTCAAAAGAAATGAAGTACAAAGAAAAAAATACTTAAAATATGAAAAGCAAATAAAATTTAAAAAAAGTGACCTTATTTTAAAGGTCGCTTTTTAAATTTATCTTAAACTTAAAATTATAGATATTCTTTTAATTTTGTGACAGAATTCTCTTGAAGCTGAACAAATTCGTCTAAAGTAGATTTGATATTTTTATCTACATTTGGATTATTATTTAAAATTTTACGTCCTTCAATTATTCCCATAACAGTTCCTTGTATTAACATCTCAGATAGTTTAGAATTACTCTTATCATTCATAGTATTCATTTGAACACCCATCCAAGTCATTATATCATTTTTAACATTAGAAGTAGAAGGAACTTCACCATAAGTATTATAAAGATCAGTTACTTTATTTAAAATATCTTCATATTGATTGTATTGAGTTGAAAGTTCTCTTTTAAAATCATCATCTTCAGTTTTTTCAGAAACATAAGAAATTGCCTTTATTCCCATTTGAGCACCAGTATGAAGTTCTTTTAAAACTTTTAAATTTTCATTTTCATCCATTTTAATTACCTCCTCGTATTTGATATGATAACCAAATATGGGAAATATTATGCTACGATTTTTTTAATAAATATAGAAAAATTACATTAAATATGATATATTAAAAATAAATTTTAATAAACGAAGAAAGAGGAAAATTTATGTCTGAAGTAAAATGGACGAAAGAGCAAACTTTAGCAATAAATGAAAAAGGAGAAAATATATTAGTTGCAGCAGCAGCAGGTTCTCGGAAAAACGGCAGTACTTGTTGAAAGAATAATAAATAAAATAATAGAAGAAAAAATAGATATAGATAGAATTCTTGTTGTTACATTTACAAAAGCAGCGGCAGCAGAAATGAGAGCAAGAATTCTTGATGCAATATATAAAAAAATAGAAGAAAATCCTTGCGATAAGTTTCTTCAAAAACAAATTAACCTTCTTTCAAAAGCTAGTATTTGCACAATAGATTCATTTTGCCTAGATGTAGTAAAAAACAATTTCTTTGAAATAGGAATTTCTCCAAATCTTAAAATAGCAGAAAATACAGAAATTCAAATATTAAAACAAGAGACTTTAGAGGAACTATTTGATGAAAAGTATGAATCTCAAGATGAAGAATTTTTGAAAGTTATAAATATGTATACAAGCTATAAAGGAGATGAAGCTTTAAAAGATTTAATTCTTACAATATATAATTTTATACAAAGTACTCCTTTCCCAAAAGAATGGTTAGAAGAAAAATGTGAGCTTTTTAATCTAAAAGAAGTAAGTTTTGAAAAAACACCTTGGGGAGAAATTCTATATTCAAAAGCAAAAGAGGAATTAAAATCATATATTTTAAGACTTGAAGAAGAATTAGAAAATATAAAATACGAAGAAGAAACAGAAAAGTTTAGAAGTTGTTTATCAGAAGATATAAGAAAAATTAATGATGTTTATACAAGTGAAACTTGGAATGAAATGTATTCAAAAATAAGTGAATTAAAACTTGATAGATTTCCTACTAACAATAAGGTACCTACAGAAATTAAAGATAAGATAAAAAACACAAGGAATAAAATTAAGGAAAGCATTGTTAAAGTTAATAGTGATATTTTACTTTGCACATCAGAAGATGCAAATAGAGATATTAGGTCAATGTATGGAATTATGACAGAGATAAAAAATCTAACTATTGAGTTTTTAGAAAAGTTTGCAAAAGCAAAACAAGATAGAAACATAATGGACTTTAGTGATATAGAGCATTTTGCATTAGATATATTAACAAAAACAAATAAAGAAGAAAACCATGTATGCAAAAATTATAGAGAAAAGTTTGAAGAAATATTAATAGATGAATACCAGGATAGCAACCTTGTACAAGAGAGTATATTAACTTCAATATCTAGAGGAAATAATATCTTTATGGTAGGAGATGTTAAACAGAGTATATATAAATTTAGACAAGCAAGACCGGAACTTTTTTTAGAAAAATATGAAAAGTATTCTAGTAAAGAAAATTTAAAAGACGGAGAAGAACTAAAAATACAGCTATTTAAGAACTTCAGAAGTAGAAAAAATGTCTTAGATGTTACAAATATTATCTTTGATAGCATAATGAGTAAAGAATTAGGAGATATTGATTATAACGAAAATGAATATTTAAATTTAGGTGCCAATTATATAGAGAGTACTGAAAATCTAAAAGCAGAATTACATGTTATAGATTTTAAAGAAGAGGAAGAAAGTATATATAAAAAAGATGAAGAAGATACTGATGACGACGATGAAAAAATAGAGAATATTGTTCTTGAAGCAAAATTTGTAGCAAAAAAAATCAGAGAATTAATAGATATGGGATTTACTATAACAAAGGGTGATACTACAAGAAAAATTACATATAAAGACATTGTGGTTTTACTCCGCTCAACAAAGACACTTGCTCCAATTTATGAACAGGAAATTTCAAAACTTAATTTACCTGTATTTTGTGATACTGCCTCTCGGTTACTTAGATTCAGTTGAAATACAAGTTATGATAAGCTTACTTAAAATTATTGATAATCCAATAAATGATATTGCACTAGTAACAGTTTTAAGATCAATGATAGGTGGATTTACAGATAATGAGCTTATAGAAATAAAACTAAAAGATAATTCTAAAAGCTTTTATGAAGCAATGTGCGAATATAAAAATAAAGAAGAAGCAGATGAAGAATTAAAAAATAAAATAGAAGTTTTTTTAAATAAAATAGAAAATTTCAGAAAAGAACAAGAATATATGCCTCTTGATGAATTTATATGGAAAATATATCTAGATACAGGCTATTATAGCTATGTAAGTCTTATGCCAAATGGAATTTTAAGAGTTTCAAACTTAAAGCTTTTATTTGAAAAAGCAAAGCAATACGAAAAGACAAGTTTTAAAGGGCTATACAATTTCATAAGTTTTATAGATAAATTAAAATTAAGTAGCAATGATATGTCAGGAGCTAAGCTTATTGGAGAAAATGAAGATGTAATAAGAATAATGAGTATTCATAAAAGTAAGGGACTTGAATTTCCTGTTGTATTTTTATGTGGCACATCAAAAAAATTTAATATGCAAGATATATATCAAAGCCAAGTTTTATTGCATCAAGATCTAGGAATTGGTCCTAAATATATAAATTATGAAGAAGGCGAAACTTATACAACACCTGCAAGAGAAGCAATTAAAATTAAGCTAAAAATGGAAACAATTGCAGAAGAAATGAGAGTACTTTATGTTGCACTAACAAGAGCGAAGGAAAAACTCATAATTACAGGAATAGATAAAGACTATAAAAAGAGTATAGATGAAAAGGAAAAACTTTTAGATTCATATAAGGAAAATACAAATAAGATAAATAAAAGTCTTGTACAAAAGTATATAAGCTATCTTGACTGGCTAGAACTAGTTTCTTTAAAACGAAAAAAAGATTTAGAAGAAATACTAGATACTAAAGTATATAGTAAAAAAGAAGTATTAAAATCAACTTCAAGCAAAGAAGAAAAAAGGGTTCAATCCATTGAAGAAGAATTAGCAGATATTAATGAAGAAGAACTAAATACTGTAAAAGAAAAACTAGAATGGAAGTACCCATATAATAACTTAAACAATATACTTACAAAAAGTTCTGTAACAAAAATAAAGAGTATGAAACTAGACCTAGAAGAAGAGTATGAAGCAAAATATAATACTCCAGAATTTTTACAAGAAGAAAAAGAAAGTAAATTATCTAGTGCAGAAAAGGGTACATTAATGCATTTAATATTACAAAAATTAGATGTAAATGTAAACTATGATAAGGATAAAGTACAAGCTTTAATACAAGGATTAGAAGAAAAAGGAAGAATCAATGGAGTGCAGGCAAAAGCAGTAGATATTGATAAAATATTAAAATTTACTGAAAGCAGAATTTGGAAAGAAATGCAAGACGCAAAAGAAATTCAAAGAGAAAAGCCTTTCTATTTGAATGTTCCAGCAAAAGAAATATACGAAGAAAATATAGATGAAAATATTCTTGTACAAGGTGTAATAGATTTATATTATATAACAAAAGACGATGAGCTTGTGCTAGTAGATTATAAGACGGATAAAGTAAATACTGAGGCAGAACTTATAGAAAAATATAAGGAACAATTAAAACTATATAAAGAAGCTCTAGAAAAAGCATTAGATAAAAAGGCTTGCTTTGTATACATTTATTCGTTATATTTAGGCAAAGTAATTGAAATAAACATTTGAAAAAAATATCTTGAGAAAATATAAAAAATTTGATATACTTTATTTTATGATAGCTGAAGTTATAATTAGCAGTAATGCTAAAGATTTAAATAGAATATTTGACTATAACATACCAGAAAGCCTTATTTCTAAGATTCATATCGGAAGTAAGATTCTGGTTCCTTTTGGTACAATGAA
Source organism: uncultured Clostridia bacterium (assembly GCA_947584805.1). GTDB lineage: Bacteria > Bacillota > Clostridia > TANB77 > CAG-508 > JAAWPK01. The sequence goes on from CANPWU010000003.1 coordinate 71,265, forward strand.
AAGAGCACAAGAAGGTTTTGTTATAGGAATTAAAGAAAAATCTGAATACAAGGTAAAAGATATTTTAAGCATAGAGAAGCGGAAGTTTAACAGAAGAAAAAATGACATTAAGCAAGCTTATGGCAAATAAATATTTTTGCAATATTTCAGATTGTATAAAACTTATGCTTCCACCAGGGACAACATCTAAAAATATAGATAATAGAATAAAAGATAAAGAAATGCAATTTGTGTACTTAAAAAAAGATGAAGAAGAAGTGCAAGAAGACATAGATGAAAAAAAGATAAAGTCAGAAAAACAAATTAGAGCTTTGAACTTTTTAATGGAAAATGATGAAGTGCTTCTTTCTGAACTTACAGTATTTGCAGACACAACATCTGCTGTAGTCAAAACTTTAGAGAAAAATGGCTATGTAGAAATTATAAAAAAAGAAGTAAATAGAAATCCTTTTAAAAATAAAAATATAGCTAAAACAGAGAATTTACCACTTACAAAAGAGCAACAAAAGGCAATGAACAAGATAGAAGGAGCAATAAATGATAAGATTTTTAAAGAGTTTTTAATACACCGGAGTAACAGGTTCGCGGAAAAACTGAAATATATCTTCAATTAATTGGAAAAGTATTAGAAAAGGGAAAATCAGCAATAGTACTAGTGCCTGAAATATCATTAACACCGCAAATGGTCGATAGATTTATTGCAAGATTTGGAGAAGAAAATATTGCTCTTCTTCATAGTAAATTATCAGTTGGAGAAAGATATGATGAATGGAAAAGAATAGAAAAAGGAGAGGCAAAAGTCGTAATTGGTGCAAGATCTGCAATATTTGCCCCAACAGATAATTTAGGTATTATAATAATTGATGAAGAACACGATACATCATACAAATCTGATATGACACCAAAGTATAATGCAAAGGAAATAGCATTATACTTAGCAAAACAAAAAAATATTCCTCTTGTTTTAGGAAGTGCGACACCAGATATTGGAACATATTTTAAATTAGATAAAGAGGGAAATGTGCTAACTTTAAAATCTAGAGCAAATAATTCTTCTCTTCCTAAAGTAGAAATAATTGACATGAAACAAGAACTTGCAGTTCGGAAATAAATCAATGCTAAGTCGGAAGACTTTATGAAATGATAGAAGAAAATATAAAAAACAAGAAACAGACAATATTATTTTTAAATAGAAGAGGTTATTCAACCTTTGTAATGTGCAGAAATTGTGGCTACACAGCAACTTGCCATAATTGTAATATTACGCTTACATATCACATGAAACAAGATAAACTTAAATGCCATTATTGTGGCTATGAAAGAAAAAATTTTAAAACTTGTCCAGAATGTGGAAGTACTAACATAAGATACTTTGGTACAGGAACTCAAAAACTAGAAGCAGAAATAAATAAAGAATTTCCAAATGCAACTACAATAAGAATGGACATAGACACAGTTACTAAGAAGAATTCTTATGAAAATATTTTAAACAAATTTAAAGATGAAAACATAGATATATTAATTGGAACTCAAATGGTAGTAAAAGGTCACCATTTTCCAAATGTTACTTTAGTTGGAGTTATAGCAGCAGATAGCAGTATGTATATGTCAGACTTTAGAAGTAATGAAAGAACTTTTGACTTATTGACACAGGTTGCACGGAAGAGCAGGTAGAGAGGGAAGTGAAGGAAATGTAATTATACAAACTTATAATCCAGATAGCTTTCCAATTGAGTGTGCAAAGGAACAAGATTACATAAAATTCTATAATCAAGAAATCAAATTAAGAAATGTCTTGAAATATCCACCATTTTGCGATATAATAAAACTTGAAGTTAGTGACTTTGATGAGCATACAGCACATTTAATAGTAAATTCGGTTTATGATAATTTATTAAAACTAAGTGGAAAAGAAATGCAAGTATATTCACCAATGCCACCTCCAATAAATAAAGTAAAGAAAAGATATAGATGGAGAATTATTATAAAGTGTAAGCTTAGTAACCAAGTAATAAATAAAATAAATTTGTGCATAAATAGTATTAAAATGACAAGCAATACAAGAATAAGTATAGACATTAATCCAAATAATATGAGCTAAGTAAAATGTGTCTTAAATTATGAAAGGAAGATTAAAATGGGGTTAAGAAATATAAGAACAGAAGGAGACGAAATCCTAAAAAAGAAATCTAAAGAAGTTGAAGTAATAGACGATAAAATAAAAGAATTAATTAAAGATATGATAGATACAATGCATAAATATGACGGAGTAGGCTTAGCAGCAGTACAAGTTGGAATATTAAAACAAATTATTGTAATTGATCTGTATGATGAAAAGCCAATATTAAAATTAATAAATCCTAAAATTATAAAAACAAAAGGAACACAAGAGGTAGAAGAAGGTTGTTTAAGCTTTCCAAATAAATATGTAAAAGTTGTAAGACCTGAAGAAGTTACTGTTGAAGCTTTAGATGAAAACGGAAAAAAGATAAAAGTTACAGGAACAGGACTTCTTGCACAAGCAATTTCTCATGAAATGGATCATTTAAATGGAGTTATTTTAACTGATGTAATGATACCAGGCACAATGGAGTATATAGATCCAGAAAATGAGAAGAAGAAAAAATAATATTAGTTTAAAAGTTTTAGTAAATAAAATAATTTGCGTTCGTCTCTTTGTCCTTGGCTTTTTCGCAGAGATTCTAAACGCTATTTTATAGCACCCTTCCACGACGCAGCGTGAACACTTTCCATAAAATTGCTTAAGAATTTCTAGCTCAAAAACACTCCAGCGTTCCTCACTTAAATTATTTTATTTACTAAAACTTTAGAAAACAAATTAGTTTTAACTTTAAACAGAAGAGGAGACAAAATATGAATATATTATTTATGGGAACTCCAGATTTTGCTGAAACTTCTCTTGAAAAACTATACAATGCTGGATTTAACATTGTAGGAGTTGTTACAAATCCAGACAAGCAAAAAAATAGAGGAATGAAGATTGCAGAATCTGAAGTAAAAAAATTTGCATTAGACAAAAACTTAAAAATATATCAACCGGAAAAAGTAAAAAATAATCAAGAATTTATAGATACTTTAAAAGAAATAAAGCCGGATTTAATATGTGTTGTAGCATATGGAAAAATTTTACCAAAAGAAATTTTAGAAATTCCAAAGTTAGGATGTATAAATTTACATGCATCACTTTTGCCAAAATATAGAGGAGCAGCTCCAATACAATGGTCTGTTTTAAATGGCGATAAAGTAACTGGAGTTTCTACAATGTATATGAGCGAAGGAATGGACGAAGGAGATATAATTTTCCAGGAAAGAGTAGAAATTGGAGACAATGAAACAACAGGAGAACTTTGGGATAGATTAAAAGAAATTGGAGGAAATTTACTTTTAAAAACAGTATGCGAAATAGAAAAAGGAACAGCTCCTAGAACTCCTCAAGGAAAATACTTTACAATGGCACCAATGCTAGATAAATCACTTGCAAAAATAGATTTTACAAGATCTGCAGAATCAATAAAAAACAAAGTGCGTGGATTAAATCCAATAATGGGTGCATTTGCAATGTATGGAGAAAAGAAAATTAAATTTTGGAAAGTTGAAGCATTAGATGATAGAGTTGCAAGTAGTATTTTAAAAGCTTCATCTTCTGATAAAGAAATTGAACCCGGAAAAGTTATACTTTCAAATGATAAAGTAGGACTTTATATAAAGACAGGAGAAGGAATTATAAAAGTATTAGAAATTCAAGGAGAAAATGCAAAAAGGATGGGAATATGTGAATTCTTAAGAGGCAACAAAATTGAAGAAGGAAAAATTTTTAGTTAAAAGAAAGCTACCCGATTAAGGTAGCTTTTTTACTTAAAAATTTTTTCTAAAAAAAATGTAAATTTTTGTTTACTTTTGACGAAAGTTAATATACAATATAGATGTAAAAAACAAAAGAATATAGAAAGGAGCTTTTGCTCATGAAAATTTTGATGCTCACATGGGAGTATCCACCTAGAGTAGTAGGCGGTATATCGAAAGTTGTATATGATTTATCAGGAAGATTAATAAAGGATGGACACGAGGTTACAGTTATAACTTATAGAGAGGGAAATGTACCGTACTTTGAAGTTGATAAAGGTGTAAATGTATATAGAGTTGATAACTATATGATAAATCCAAATAATTTTATAGATTGGATAATGCAATTAAACTTTAACATGATAGCAAAAGCAAGTGAAATAATTGCAAGAGAGGGAAAATTTGATATAATCCATGCACATGATTGGCTAGTAGCATATAGTGCAAAAGCTTTAAAAGATGCATATGATATGCCAATTTGTGCAACAATACATGCAACAGAAAGTGGTAGAAATAGTGGAATACATGATGCTACTCAAAGATATATAAATGATACAGAATGGATGTTAACTTATGAAGCAACAGAAGTAATTGTAAACAGCAATTTTATGAAACGTGATATGCAAAGATTATTTGGACTACCATTCGAAAAAATAAATGTTATACCAAATGGAATAAATATGGCAATGTATAATGGCGTGGAAAAAGACTATGATTTTAGAAGAAGAGTTGCAGCAGACAATGAAAAAATAATTATGTATGCAGGAAGATTGGTTTATGAAAAAGGCGTTCAGCATTTACTAGCAGCTGCACCAAAAATACTTTCAGGATATAATGATACAAAATTTGTAATTGTTGGAAGTGGTGGAATGCTTGATGAATTAAAAGCACAAGCTAATTACTTAGGAATAAGCAACAAAGTATATTTTACAGGAAAACTTCCACATAAAGATTTATGCAAAATGTATAAATCAGCAGACATTGCTGTTTTCCCAAGTACTTATGAACCTTTTGGAGTAGTTGCAATTGAAGCAATGTTTGCAGGAATTCCTACAGTGGTATCAGATATTGGAGGACTAAATGAAATTGTAGAACATGGTGTAGATGGTATGAAATCATATGCAGGAAATCCTAATTCTATTGCAGATTCTGTACTTGCGTTGCTTTATGATCATAGACTTGCAGATAGCATTTCTAAAAATGCAAAAGCAAAAGTTAAGACAATGTATAATTGGAATAAAATTGCTCAAGATACACACTTTATATATCAGAAAGCAATATGCCAAACAATGGCAGACAGACAAAAAAATCAAATGGCACAAGAAAATGCAAGAAAAACCAAGAAAGCAAAAACAAGAGGAACATTACTACCATTCCACGGTCGTGAGGCACTTGCTTAGTGCATAAAAAAAATTGTATTCAAGGAAAGGATTTGATTTAATGAATGTTTATGATACGGCAAACAGACTTGCACAAGAGATTAGAGCATCAAGCGAATATTTGGATTACAAAAGAATAAAGGAAGAATTAGATAGAAATCCTGATGTGAAGGCAAAAATTAGAGAATTTGAAGAAAAAAGATATAGTGTACAATTAGAAGCATTAAAAGGAGAAGAACAAGAGAAAACAAAATTAGAAGAAATGCAAAAAATTTATGCAGAACTTATAAAAAATAATCTAGCAAAATCATATTTTGAAATAGAATTAAAATTTAATGTATTACTTGCGGATGTAAATAAAATAATTGCAGAATCAGTTCAAGATGTTATAAAATAAGATGATTTTTATCCCTCAAGGAAGAAAAATATTTCCTTAAGGGATATTAGTTTTGAAAAAGCAAAATAAAACGGGAGGTATTATGTACAAAAAATGGCAGTTCAAAGAAAATAATAAAATAAGAGCAGAACAAATCTCAGAAAAGTTTGATATAGGTTTACTTGTGGCTCAAATAATTGCAAATAAAAATTTAAATGACGAAGAAATTAAAATATTTTTGGAACCTACAAGAGATAACTTTTATGATCCATTTTTGTTACCAGATATGGAAAATGCCGTAGATAGGATAATAAAAGCGATAGAAAATAAAGAGAACATTGTCATTTTTGGTGATTATGATGTAGATGGAATAACTAGTACAACAGTTTTAAAAAAATTTTTAGAAGAAAGAGGATTAAAAGTACGGTTACTATATTCCAAATAGGTTAAAACAAGGCTATGGCTTAAATAAGGAAGCTATTAAGGAAATTGTAGATAAAAAAACAGACCTTATGATAACTGTAGATTGTGGAATATCAGGAATAGAAGATATAGACTATGCAAATAGCCTTGGATTAGATACAATAGTAACAGATCATCATGAACCATTAGATACTTTACCAAAAGCTATTGCAGTAATTAACCCAAAGATTCCAAATAGCAATTATCCATTTAGAGAACTAGCTGGAGTTGGAGTAGTATTTAAAGTTATTCAAGCATTATCAATAAAATTAAAACTTGATGCAAAAGAATATTTAAAATATTTGGACTTAGTATGTCTTGGAACAATTTCTGATATAGTTCCGTTAATTAGTGAGAATAGAGTTATAACAAAACTTGGCTTAAAACTAATAGAAACAGGTAAAAATCAAGGAATAAGATATCTTTTAGAATCTTGTGGATTTAAGAAAATAAATTCTAGTACAGTTTCATTTGGAATAGCTCCAAGAATAAATGCTTGTGGAAGAATGGGGGCTGCAGAAGATGCTCTTAAATTATTCATAACAGATGATTTAAATCAAATAAGCGATCTTACAAATAAATTAAATGAATATAATAGAAGAAGACAAGAGACAGAAAAGGGAATATTTGAAGAAGCAATTAAACAAATAGAAGAAAATGAAGAAAAAAATAAAAATATTATAGTATTATCAAAAGAAGGATGGCATCATGGAGTAATAGGAATAGTTTCTTCAAAAATAACTGAAATGTATTTAAAACCAAGCATTTTACTTTGTGAAGAAGATGGAATATGCAAAGGATCTGGCAGAAGTGTACCAGGACTTGACTTACATGAAGCACTTACAGCTGTAAGCAGTGACTTAGAAAAGTATGGACGGACACGCAATGGCAGTTGGAGTTTCTTTAAAAAAAGAAAATTTTGAAAAATTCAAAGAAGATATAAATTCATATATTGAAAAATTAAATATAAAAGAAACTAAACCTATCATAAATGTCGACATGGAAGTAAATTTAAAAGATTTAAACATTCAAAACGTAAAAGAACTTCAAAAACTTGAACCATTTGGAGAAGCAAATGAAACTCCAATATTCTTTATTAGAAACTTAAAGATAGAATCAATAAGAGCAATAACAGAAGGAGAACATTTGAAGTTAAGCCTTAGAGATAAACATTTACAAATTGATGCAATAGGCTTTCATATGGGAGAATATACAGAACATTATAAACTTGGAGACAAAGTAGATGTTTTAGGAAATCTTGAGATAAATTCATTCGGTGGAATAGAAAGTATACAGATAAATATTAAAGATATGAGTAAATCTCTTTAAGTAAAAGTTTTTTAGCCTACTTTTGGAAGTAATATATATGAATTTGACTTGCTCCTTGTTGGTCGTCTCGTAGAGAACTGTAAGGAGCAAAGCTCCAACAGTCTCTACCTCGCTTCCATGCTACGCGTCGCTACGTAAATTCATATATATTACTTCCAAACGGCTAAACACATTTTTAAATTAAAAATCATTACATACTAAAAAACGGAAGGATGTCTTAGTTATGCAAGAAAAGAACAATATTACAATCTATGATATAATTAATACATTAAAGAAAAATAGAAAAAAAGTTAATACAAAATTAATTCTAAAAGCATATACATTTGCAAGAGATAATCATGCAAATCAAAAAAGGTTATCTGGAGAAGAATATATTATGCATCCATTAAATGTTGCAAGTATTTTATCAGAGATAAACTTAGATGATGCAACAATTTGCGCAGCCCTTTTGCATGATGTTGTAGAAGATACTCCTGTAACTCAAGAACAACTAATAAAAGAATTCGGAGAAGAAATAGGAGAGATGGTAGACGGAGTTACCAAACTTGGAAAATTACAATATACAACAAGAGAAGAAGAGCAGGTTGAAAATTATAGAAAAATGTTTTTAGCAATGGGAAAAGATATAAGAGTTATTCTAATAAAACTTGCTGATAGACTACACAATATGAGGACTTTAAAATATCTAAAAAGAGATAGACAAATAGCAAATTCAAAGGAAACCATGGATTTGTATGCACCACTTGCAAATAGGCTTGGTATGTATTCATTAAAATGGGAACTAGAAGATTTGGCATTTAAATACTTGGAACCAGAAGAATATAGAGAAATTGTTGAAGGATTAGATAAAAAAAGAGAAGAAAGACTAGCTTTTATTGAAAAAATAAAAAAGCAAATTAGTCTAGAACTTAAACTTCAAAGAATAGATGCACAAATCACGGGAAGAGCAAAACATATATATAGTATATATAGAAAAATGCAAAGAGACAATATTGGACTTGATCAGGTTTATGATTTACTTGCACTTCGTATAATTGTTAATTCTGTAAAAGACTGTTATGCAGCATTAGGTGTTGTACATGAATTATATAACCCTATGCCAGGAAGGTTTAAAGATTATATAGCACTACCAAAAGCTAACATGTACCAATCTTTACACACAACACTTATAGGTCCAAATGGTACACCTTTTGAAGTTCAACTTCGTACATGGGAAATGCATAGAATTGCTGAATTTGGTATCGCTGCTCACTGGGCATATAAAGAAGCTAATAAAACTAAGAAAACAACAGTAAAAGTAGAGGAAGATAAACTCTCATGGCTTAGAGAAACTCTAGAATGGCAACAAGATATGCAAGACCCACAGGAATTCTTAAATGCATTAAAAACAGAATTGTTTGAAGATGAAGTATATGTATTCACTAGAAATGGTGATATAAAAGTATTACCAAAAGGATCAACTCCAATTGATTTTGCATATAATGTGCATACAGATATTGGACACAGAATGACAGGAGCCAAGATAAATGGTAAAATGATGCCAATTATCACTAAATTGAAAAATGGTGATATTATAGAAATAATTACGACAGATAATCCTAAAGGACCAAGTCGTGATTGGCTTAAATTTGTACAAAGTACTAGTGCTAGAAATAAAATCCTCCAATGGTTCAAAAAAGAAGATAGAGAAGAAAACATAGAAAAAGGAAAAGAGCTTCTTCAAAGAGAAATGAAGAGAATAGGAATGCACGAAGAACAACTATATAAACAACAATATTTGGATAGTACACTAGAAAGATATAAATATAACAGCTTAAATGATATGTATGCTTCCGTTGGATTTGGGGCAATTTCAGCAGGAAAAATAATTTCTAGATTGTTGACTGAATATAGAAAAGAACATGAAGAAGAAAATATTGAAGCTAAACTTCAAGAACTTCAAACCAAGAAAAGAGAAGCCATTAAGCCTACTAAATCTGGAATTATTGTAAAAGGAATAGATAACTGCTTAGTTAAGTTTTCAAAATGTTGCAATCCACTTCCAGGAGATGAAATTATAGGGTATATAACAAAAGGAAGAGGAGTATCTGTTCATAGAAAAGATTGCGTAAATATAAAAGATTTATTCCAAGATGAAACAAGAATTATAGATGTTAAGTGGAGTGATACAGAAAAAGCTGTATACAAGGTAGAAATAGAGATTTTATCTAATGATAGAGAGGGATTGGTAGCTGATATTGCAAGAGAGATGAACAATTTGAAAGTAATAATGCTACAAATTAATTCTAAGGTAAATAAACAAAGAATAGTTACGACAAACCTAATTTTACAAGTAGAAAGCTTGGATGAATTAAATAAGGTAATTAGAACTTTAAGAAAAATAGATAGTGTTTATGAAGTAAACAGAAAGAAGTAAAGGAAGATACAAATGATTTTAAAAATATTGAAAATAGAAACAATGATAGGAAACTATACAAATTGCTATGTAATTAGTGATGAAGTAAAAAAAGAGGCAATGGTAATTGATCCTGCAGGAGAGCCAGAAAAAATATTAGAAACTTTAGATTTAATGAATGTAGACTTAAAATATATTTATTTAACACATTGTCATGCAGACCATACAGCAGGCTTAGATGAGCTAAAGAAAAGGACAGGAGCAAAAATATTAATACACAGGTTTGAATCAGAAAATTTACAAAATCCAGAAGTAAATTTAAGTAACTTAATTGGAACAAAAAATGTAGAAGTATCAGCAGATTCAAGAGTGGATGATGGGGATATTTTGCATGTAGGAGATATAGAATTTAAAGTAATATATACACCAGGACATACAATTGGCGGTACATCTTTATATTCAGAAGAAAACAAAATGCTATTTTCAGGAGACACTTTATTTAAAGGAACATATGGTAGATGTGATCTTCCTACTCGGTTCTGAAAGAGATATACTTGAGTCTATAAAAAACAAACTACTTGTTTTACCAGAAGATACATTAATTTACCCAGGGCATGGAGAAACAGGAATAATTTCAGAAGAAAAATTAATATATAAATAAAATTTTCATAAAGTAGTCCTTATAAGAATATATATTAAAGAAAATATATATTCTAAGGAGAAACGTTATATGAATATAACTGTAATAAGCCTTCGCGATTTGGTAAAGTATTTTTGCATTTTTTGTATAGTACTTGTTGTAGTAATTTATGGAATTTTAATGTTAAAAGGAAAAGAAGAATTAAAAATTAGTAGTACTTCATTAAGTACAACAATTAATAGTTCTTCTTTTTTAAATTGTTTAAAACTAGAAATGCCTCTTTTTGGAATAGATGATTTGCAAAAGAAAGAGAAAAAAGAAAAAAATCCATATGAAATATTAAACTTGCAACTTGCAATGTTATTTAATATGAAAGACAAAGGAGAAATAGGAGGTGCAGATTCTGAAAATGTAGAAATTGCAGAAAATGATAATCAAGATGAAAATCAAAATAAAGTTATAGAAAACTATGAAAAAGTAGAAACCAAAGTAATTTCTGAAAACAACATAACAGCATCATTTACAGATTCTGATGGAGACATACAAGTAAAGAATCAATCTAAATATGCAATTCAAGATTTAATTGCAAATTCAAATTATGAACTAAAAAATAAAGATAAAGTTGTAATTTATCATACACACACTTGCGAAAGCTATACATCAAGCGAAAAATATCCATATCAAATGACAGGAGTATATAGAACTACGGATTTAAATTTTACTGTTGCAAGAGTGGGTGATGAACTAGAAGAGTGCTTAAAGCAATATGGAAAGACAGTTGTTCATGACAAAACATATCATGATTACCCATCATATAATGGATCTTATGATAGGTCTTTAAAAACAATGCAAAATATATTAAAAGAAAACCCTGATAGCGAAATTGTAATAGATTTACATAGAGATGCAGTACGGAAGTTCAAATGAATATGGACCAAGAGTACAGATAGGAGATGATATGTGTGCACAGCTTATGTTTGTAGTAGGAACAGATGGGGGAGGACTATCGCATCCAAATTGGAGGCAAAATTTTGCCTTTGCAATAAAAGTACAAAAAATTGCAAATCAAATGTACCCTGGACTTTTCAGACCAATAATAATTAGAAATTCAAGATATAATGGACAGGTAACGAGTGCTTGTAATATTATTGAGGTTGGAGCAACAGGAAATACTTTAGACGAATGTTTAAATAGCATGAAATACTTAGCAAAAGTATTTGATGAAGCAATGAAGTGATTATCATATTGACAATTTTATGTAAATTTTATATAATAATTTATATTTCTTTTAGAAAGGAGAAGTAAAATTGTCAGTCAAAAAACAACTTGCTTCTTTAAGAGAAAAATCAAAATCTCTTGAAAAGCAAATTTCAGAGGCAAATTCAACCTTGGAAAAACTTAAAGGAAGGAGAGATGAACTTAAGGTTCAAAAAGAAGAATATTCCGCACGGACTTCAGAATTAGCCAAGAGTTTGTTTGCAAAAACCCAAAAGAAACTTGACGAATATGAAGAACAAATAGCCCTTGTCGAAAGCCAATTGGAGAAATTACAAAGCAATCTCAGCGAGACGAGGGACGACATCGGAAGGATTGAGAGTGATCCAACTCAATATATCATGGAGCAAATAGAGCGAATGGTTCCCGAAACTCTGGACTACATCAAAGCACATTGCGAAGAAATCGGCACAAAAATAAGAAAAGAGTTCAGAGTTGAATGCGAAGCCAAAAGAGTAGACGACAGATATGGAGCTTATAATGTTCCAACAGGAAATCTCTCAATCATAGCCTGCGATTATGAATCTGATGGTCTACAGCCAAAAGAAAGAATCTCTATAACAAGAGACTATTATTTTGACAAGAGTCTTTGGAATTCATCTCAAGGAGCATATGAAGAAACATATGTGCATTACACAGACTGGTTTAAGAGATACATTTCTATGTTCACAAAATGTTTCCTCGAAAAACTTCAGGATGAATACAACTTCGCAGATTTCAAACTGACAATTACAGACTCCGGCTTTATACTTGAATTGGTGTAAAAAAGAAAACAGAAAAAGGCTACTTTAAATGGTAGCCTTTTTCTGTTTAACCACGATACCTTAAAAAAAGATAAGGTGATACCTGTTCGAGTACATTTGAAGAATTTGCATTACTTAATCATATCACTATCAATCAATATGTAATTGGCTCTATGAATGTAGAGCGCTAAACCATCGATATTAAGTTTTGTGGTTTTGGGCAAATCATCAGGAATTTCCCAATAGACTTTTTCTCCACCGTAAACAGCGATAGGTACTCCAAGCTGCGAACATACAATAATAATTTTAGGTGTTCCTAATAAATTCTTGATTTTATTAATATTTCTATCAAAAATATTAATCGTACCATCGCCGTTTGTTGTAATGTTGTCGGGTATAGCGAAGTCTTCCAGTTTCTTGATTCCATCTTCTGCATTTTCTGCAATTTCTGCAAAGATGATAGTGTTTCCTGTTTGAGCTACTTGATTACCATCAATTGTCAGTGTTGTAACGCTGGAAAGCTCATAGTTAGTGCTTGTTGTTCCTTCTGAATCAACCGATTTCGATTGCACGTAGTTTGCTTCCAAACCGACTTTTTTGCCTTCGATTGTCATGATATTATTGCCAAAATTGTCATAAAAGTCGATAGAGAAGTGGTTGCCAATTAATTCACCTTTGATGTTTTTTACCTCGTTCGCGAGAAATCCACAACTACTAGTGGATACAAGCATTAGGCATATGCAAAGGAAAACAATTAAGCACCGAAAAAGATTTGATTTTTTCATGTTAAAACCTCCAAATTTTAATTTGTTAATTAGGATAAGATAATAGTTCTTATCGTACTCGAACTTTTTCAATTCTAATAATTACATTATATCATAAATTTTACATAAAATCAAAACATTGTTTCATACGTTATTTTTGAGTGATTTGCTATTTTATGTAAAATATGTTATAATAAAAAGTGAAAATGAATATTTACTCCATTTTTCATTATTACATATCAACAAGTAAAAATAATTTTTTAGGAGGAAACATCATGAAAAAATATATGGCTTTAGGAATTATGTCACTTTTGTTTGTATTCATGTTAGTTGGTTGTGGAAAAAACTACACGTATGAAGAAACTGAGTTTGAAACAGTGGTAATTGAATGTGAAGAAGGAACATATCATCAAAATGCATCTTATCTAGTAATGGCAAATACGTATCTCGCTCAGCAGAATTATGGGCTGTGGAGTACGTATGTGAATCTAGCTAATGCTACTGGAAAATATGATTATAAGATAACTATAAGCATTGATGAAGACAATTACACTGTGATTCGGGAAGATCAATACGAAGTTGGACAGTATGTCACTGTAATAAAAGTGAATACTTATTTAGATTCACAGCTAATAAAAACAGAATACAAATGAAACAATATAAGTTACTTTTAATTTACTAACTTAAAAGTACCTTATATCTTTTATTGCTAATTTACTTTTATTCTTATCACTTCCCAAGTGAAAAAAGAATTATCTTTGACTTGGTCAAAACTCATAGGGGGTTAGGAGTTTTGACCAACGATACAAAACTCGGGGATGAGGTAATAGTAAATACTGAAAATAAAACTAAAAAAATATCATTCTTTTTTTAGAATGATATTTTTATCTATCTGTTCTATTAGTTCGAACAGATACGTCGGTGGTGCAGATGGCCGGAATCGAACCGGCACGGGAGGTAAGTCCCGCAGGATTTTAAGTCCTGTGCGTCTGCCAGTTCCGCCACATCTGCATGCTATTTAACTGGCAACAATTATTATACTATACTATAATAAAAAATGTCAACACTTTTTAAAAAATTTTTAAAAATAAATTACTCACTGCCATAACCTTTGGCTATCAAGGATTCTTCTATTTGATTAACTCTTGATAAAAGTGATAAGAAAAATTTTGATAATATTATTTTCATATTTTTTACATTAAAAGTAATATTTTTTGCAATACAAGCTTCTTTAACCTCAAATAAATCTTTTTTTAATATAGGGAGCATAGATAGCGAAATGCATACCATTACTTTAATTTCATCAGTATTTATTTTAAAAAGCTTTAATGGAGAACATAAAGCTTTTATTGTTTCTGCAAGAGTTAATACATCTATAGTTTGAGAATATATAACTGTAATGTTACATACAATTAAAAGCTTAACACCTATCCAAATTGAATTAATCAAGGTATCTAATAAGCAATTAATTACAAAAGTAAAAATGATGAAGGGGAGTACCTGTAAACTCATTCTAATAACTTTTTTTATTTTTACTTTTGAAATAATCATAACGAATAAATTAAAAAGTGCAAAAAGCAAAATAAATACATTATTAGGCAAAAAGAATATACTTGTACTGTATGCGATAAATAATAAAAACTTAATTACATTCTTCATTTTTAATTTTTCCTTTCAACTGAGTTACTAATTCATCTATTGTAAAATCTTTTATATTTAAAGTTATATTGTTTTCTTTTAGTTTATTTAAAAATTCAAGTATAATAGGTTCTTTTATATTAAACTTTTTAAGAATGCAAGCCTCTTCTATTAAATCTTTCTTTTCAATTTCATTAACTATTGATCCATTATTTAATATTAAAGTTCTATCTGCAATTAAAATTTCGTCTGCCACATTAGTTATGCATATTATAGTATAACCTTCTTTCTTTAAGTTCTGTAAAATATCATAAATTGCTTCTTTACCTTTACTATCTATCATAGTTGTTGGTTCATCAAAAATAATATATTTTGGCTTTTTGACTAATATCTCAGCTATCATAATTCTTTGCTTTTGTCCTAAAGATAAGGTATATAAGTCAGAATTTTTGTATTCAAGCATTCCAACTTGTTCCAAAGCTGAGTTTATTCTGCTTTCAACTTCTTCTTTAGGAATATCTTTCAAAGAAAAAGCAAGTTCATCATAAATATTGTTAAATATAATCTGATTTTCAGGATTTTGAAAAACAATTCCGATTTTATCTTTAATTAATTTGCTATTATCTTTAACATCTAAATCGTCAATCAAAATTTTTCCTTGTTTTAGTTTAATAATTCCAGCAATTAGTTTACCAATAGTAGATTTTCCTGAACCATTTTGACCAACAATAGCAAGTATTTCCCCGTCATGGACGGAGAAATTTAAATTATCTAATATTTTATTATCATTATTTTTATATTTAAATGAAACATTTTCTACTTTAATCATTGTTACTCCTTATATAAGTATCAAAAGGTTTTCTTAATATTTTTTCAATAAATAAAATTACAATTATTTGTATAGGAATCATAACAATTTCTTTTACAATTCTCGTACCAAGTAATACTATAAAAGCTTTACCAGAAGTAATATTAAGCCAAAGTGTATTTAAAAGTATATTCGAAATAAGAATAGAAAATATTACAGAAATAATTACTCTAATTGTAAATTGTTTGTCAGTATAAGTATCAGCTTCTTTTTTATAAATTAGCAAACCATAAATAAGAGCATCAATTCCAGTACTTATAGTATAACCTACAAAATATGGACCAGTAGGGAAGAGCGTTGCACCTATAAGATCACCTAAAACATTTACAAGTACTGCCCATTTAGGACCTAACCATATAGCACATAACATTGTTGGAATAAATGCAAAACTGATTTTTATTAATGGTGTTTTTATTGATAAAAAACGAGATAATATTAAAAACATTGCTAAAAATAAAGCTGATAGTATAATTTTTTTGTTCCTAGACATAAAAAACCTCCTTTTCTTTATCCGCATCAAAAGAAAAGGAGATTGAATACATAATCCTATATCTTTATTAGCGGAATGCGAAAATAAATAAGCGAATTTATTCTTGCCTTAATAACAACTTCCTGTTTACTAAGTCTTAACTATTTATTTCCTACTCTAACAAATTTTTTAAACTACAATTATATTTATAATATAACATAATTATACACATTTTGCAATAGAAAAGCAAAAAATATTGCCTACAATGATAATAATCACTGTAAGCAATATATGAAACGTTATTTCTTTTTCCCAAAGCATAAAATGAAATACAAATAGGATAGAATAGCTACTGCGATTGCTATTATCACATAAGCTAAACGCGGCTCCACAGAGCATAACATTAAAAGACCTCCGCTAACCATTCCTGTAAGGAAAATTACAAGCCATACGATAAGTTTTTCTAACCGTTTCATAAAATAATTCCTCCATTTATTCTGAATTATATTTTTACAAAAGTTAGGAATTTTACATCAGCGTTTAGCTGAATTAATAATATTATAGCATGTTTATACAAAATTTTCAAGTTAACAGATTATGCAAACATTAATTGCATAAATTTAAAATATGTTATAGAAAAATATCTAAAAATATAGTATAATTTATTTAATATTAAAAAAGGAATAGAAAAATATGAAAAACAGTTATTGTAGTGAATTAAATAAAGATATTAAAGATTATTTTAAAATTTTAGAACCAGATTTTCCAGAATGGCTAAATGAATATATAAATACAAATGAATTATTATCACAGAAGTATATTAGTGTTACTTGTGGTACAATCTATTCAGATTTGTTTGAAGATGATTTTTTCTTTTCAAGTTTAGACCATTCAGTAGCAGTTGCTCTAATCGTATGGCATTTTACACATGATAAAAAGCAAACTTTAGCTGGGTTATTTCATGATATAGCAACACCGGCATTTAAACATTGTATAGATTTTCTAAATGGAGATTATATGACTCAAGAATCAACAGAAAATTTAACAACAGAAATGATTAAAAAATCAGAAAATATTATGAACTTACTAGAAAGAGATAAAATTAAAGTTTCGGAAATAGACAATTATCATATTTATCCAATAGCTGATAACGACACACCCCAATTATCTGCTGATAGATTAGAATATTCCTTATCGAATGCTTTATTTATATATAAATTATTAGATTTAAAAGCTATTCAGGAGCTTTATAATGATATAGAAATACAAAAGAATGAAGAAAACGAAATAGAGCTGGGGTTTAAAACTAAAAAGTTTGCTAGAATCTTGGTTAAAGTTACAAGTAGATTATCAGTTATATATCGTGAAGATAGAACTAGATATTCTATGCAATTAATAGCAGATATTTTAAAACGATTAATAGATGAAGGAAAAATATCAAAAAACAATTTATATGAATTAAAAGAAAGCGATGTGATTGATATTATTGAATCTTCTAGATATAAAGAAATATTTAATATATGGAGAAAAGCTAAAAAGGTTAAAGTTTCAAAAGAAAGACCTGAGAATGTTTACTATGTACATCATGGTGCAAAAGTTAGATATATTGATCCATTGTTTAATGGAGAAAGAATATCTAAATGCTGTAAAATTGCAAATAAAATGATAGAAAATAACTTATCTTATGATATGAATAATTATGTGTATTTAGATTTTGATTTCTAAAATAAACGTCGTTGGAGCGGGTAGCGGGAATCGAACCCGCGCTATCAGGTCGGAAGCATGACATTCTACCACTAAATTATACC